>DASZJM010000334.1:0-17410 GCA_035948165.1 Candidatus Methylomirabilota bacterium | reverse complement strand
CCCTTGGGCGGGCCGGTGGTCCCGGAGGTGTACACGATGGTCGCGATGTCGTCCGGCACGACCGCGGCCACCCGGCTCGCCAGCTCGCCGCGGAGCCCCTCGAGGTGGTCCCGGCCGAGGCGCCGGAGCCCGTCCCAGGTCACGACCTGGGTCGAGGGCTCGCCCTGGTAGCCCTGCATCACCACGATCTGCTCGAGCCCGTCCATCTTCCCGCGCACCTCGAGCACCTTGGCGAGCTGCGCGGGATCCTCGACGAAGAGGGTCTTCACCTCCGCGTCGTTGACGATGTACTGGATGAGGTCCGGAGGATAGCTCGGGTAAATCGGGATCGTCCGGCCGCCGGTGGAGAAGATCGCGAAGTCGGCCTGCACCCACTCCGCGCGGCTCGCGGACAGGATGCCGACCGCCTCGTCCTTGCGGCGCCCGAGGGCGAGCAGGCCGGTGGCCAGCTCGCGCACGATCTCCCCGGTCTCGCGCCAGGTGCGGGTGCGCCAGGCGCCGCCTTCCTTCCACTGCTGCGCCGGCCGATCGCCGGTGGTCTCCACCCGATGCCAGAACATGCTCGCCAGGGTCAGCTCGGCCATGGTCGCCTCCTCACACCTGTGTGCGGAGCTCTTTGCGCAGGATCTTGCCGATCGGGCTCTTGGGCAGCGAGTCCACGAAGCGGATCTGCTTCGGACACTTGTAGCGGGCCAGTCGCTCCTCGCAGAACGCGGCGACCTCCTCGGCGGAGACGCGCGCCCCGCTCCGGAGCACCACGAACGCGAGGACGTCCTCTCCCATCAGCGGGTCCTTCATGCCGACCACCGCGGCCTCCGCCACCGCGGGGTGGGCGTAGAGCACTTCCTCCACCTCGCGGGGGTAGATGTTGAACCCGCCGCGGATGATCAGATCCTTCTTGCGCTCCACGATGAAGAGAAATCCGTCCTCGTCGAGCCGGCCCATGTCCCCGGTGTGCAGCCAGCCCTCCCGCACCGTCCGCGCGGTCTCCTCCGGATTGCGATAGTAGCCGACCATGACGTTCGGTCCGCGGACGCAGACCTCGCCGATCTCGCCGGCCGGGAGCGCCCGATCCAGGTCGTCCTGGATCGCGACCTCGACGCCAGGGATGGCGCGCCCGACCGAGCCGATCTTGCGCGGCCCGCTCAGGCGGTGGGCCGACACCACCGGCGAGGCCTCGGTCAGACCGTAGCCTTCGAGGATCTTGCCGCCGAACTTGCGCTCGAAGGGCTCCACGAGCTCGATGGGCAGCGGCGCCGCGCCCGAGCCCCAGACCCGCATCGAGCGGGTGTCGAAGCGCTCCGCTTCCGGGTAGTTGAGCAGGTAGACCAGCATGGTGGGCACCGCCGACATCGAGACCGCCCGGAACTCCTGGATGGTCTGCAGCACCGCCTCCGGGTGGAACCACCGGAGCAGCGCGGCCCGCGAGCCCAGGATGTGGCCGGCGTTCATCACGGTGAGCCCGTAGGAGTGCGACAGGGGCAGCACCGCCACCGCCCAGTCTTCGCGACCGAGCTCGTTGAGGAGGGCGGCGGAGCGCGCGTTCGACTCGAGGTTGTCGTGGGAGAGCGCCACCCCCTTGGGCAGGCCGGTGGTGCCGGAGGTGTAGAGGATCACCGCGAGGTCGTCGGACCGACGCTCGACGGTCGGAAAGGTGTCGGGCTCGTCGGCCGTCTCCGCGGAGAGCGAGCGCGTCGTGCCGTCGCCGCCTCCGTCCACCAGCAGGACGTGCTCGAGCGTGGGCAGCACCCCGATCTGCCCCGCGACCTTCCAGAGCATGTCGGCCGCGGTGATCACCACCTTGGCCTCGGAATCGGCCACGATGTGGGCCACCTCCCGATCGCCCAGCAGGAAGATCACCGGCACGATGACGCCGCCACAGCGGAGGATCGCCCCGTAGCTCTGGATGACCTCGGGACAGTTCGGGAGCATCACGACCACCCGGTCACCCGGGCCGACGCCCAGACGCCTGAGCGCGTTGGCGAGCTGGGCCGCGGCCCGCGCCTGCTCGAAGTTGGTGTACCGGCGGCCTTCGAACGCAAGGGCGACGTACTCGCCGTACTTGTCGAGGCTCTCTTCGGCGAGGCGCGTGAGGGACACCGGTCGGTCACCAGTTCGCGATGCGTTTCAAGAGGTTACCCGTATAGCACGAGCGTGGTGACGCGTCGCGATAAAACGCTTGACCGTCATAGCGCACCGCGTTATCCTTCGAGGGTGTCGCAGTCGAATCAACATCAAGGAGCGAGGCGATGACCAACCCCATGCAGGTGAACGAGCTGATGGCCGACCTGGCCGGCCGAACCGTCGAGACCTTCTCGCTGTGGGCCGACGCCAACCAGAGGATTCTCCGCGAGCTGGTGGACCTCTCCGCGAGCACCGCGCGGGAGGGCGTGCGGCTCTACGCGGAGATCCAGTCCTCGACGCTCGAGGCGGTCAAGGAAGGACAGGCGTACATGCTGAGCCGGCAGGACGCGATCCAGGATGCCCCGCGCGATCCGTTTGGGGCCCTGCAGAAGGGCGCGGTCGCCACGGTGGAGAGCGCGCAGCGCACGCTCCGGCTCTTCGAGGGCACCGCGCAGACCCTGAACCGCTCCGCGGAGCGGCTGCAGGTCACCGCCGAGCACGCCGGCCAGGAGATCCAGGCCACCTTCACCCAGCTCGCCGGCAAGGTGCAGTCGCTCTACACCCCGCTCGCTTGAACTGACCCGATGCAGGGTGGCGCGGGTCGGGTCGTCCGACCGGCCCGCGTCGCTATTTCTCGCGCTTCTTCTCGAGCCGCTCCTCGAGCGCGCGCAGCTGCTCCCGCAGCACCGAGACCTCCTCGCGCAGGACGTCGGCCTCTGCGGTGTCGGCGCGCTTGTCGGACTTGACCGGCTCGGCGGCGGGCGACGCGGCGGCCTGCCACCCGGCCCGCGCGGCCCAATCCCGCAGCACCCGATCCGCCTCGCGCTGGCTCGTCATCAGCCCCTCGAGACTCGAGCGGAGCGACTTCTGCACGTAGTCCTGCCAGGCCTCCCCGTGCTTGATGAGCTGGTGCAGGAACCCGGTGGGGAGCGTCGCGCGGTGGTTCCGCTCGTTCTCGAGGATGATCTGCGCGAGGGTGACCGACGTGAGGTCCTCGCCGGTGGAGACGTCCACCACCGAGATCTCCCGGCCGGCCCGGATCAGCTCCTCGAGCTCCTCGAGCGTGACGTAGCGGCTCTCCTGCGTGTCGTAGAGCTTGCGGTTGGAGTAGCGCTTGATGACGTACGCCATGATCAAAGTCAGTCTAGCACCGGGGTCCAGCGCCCGCTACTTGGAGGGCGCGCGCGAGGACGCGGTCGGCACGGCGGCGGAGAGGGCGGAGAGCCCCAGCATCCCCATGATGGTCGCGCCCTGGGCCATCCACGCGAGCGGCTGGAGGGTCCACAGGGTGAGGGCCCCCATCGCCGGCGCCGGTCGCGCGTAGTCGATCGCGGCGCGCGATGGCATCACCACCGCCTCCCCGGTCAGCACGTCCTCGGCCCGCTGATTGGTGCAGACGGTGCGCAGGCGGATCCGATTCCGCTCGCGGTTGACCTCGACAACCTCGACGCGCGCCGAGATCGAATCGCCCGCCTTCACCGGCTTGAGGAACTTGAGATCTTGCGAGAGATAGATCGCCCCCGGCCCGGGCAGCCGGGTGCCGATCACCGCCGAGAGGAGCCCGGCGGTCCAGATCCCGGGGGCGATCGGCTCCTTGAACACGGTGCCGGCCGCGAAGGCCCGATCCGCGTGCACCGGATTGTAGTCGCCCACCGCGTCCACGAATGAGGCGATGTCCCCGTCGGTCACGCGGCGGGTGATCTGGGCGCTGTCGCCCACCTGGATGGCGTCGATGGTCAGGCCGATCATGCGCGCTCCGGACGGCCGGCCCCGTCGTTGAGCCGGCGGACCGCCCGGTCGAGCTTGTCCTCGAGCCCGTCGATCTTCTCCTCGACCTGGGCCAGGTGACGGGCCAGCGCCACGACCTGGGCGCGCGACGGCAGGCCGAGCCCGGCGAGCGAGGCGTCGATCTGCTGCTCGGCCGCCTTCTTGGCGGGGGCGGAGACGTTGAGGAAGCCCTCGAGCTGCTTGCCCATCAGCTGGGCGAACGTGTCGGTGCCCATCGCCTGCTCGAGCACGCGCGACCACGCCGCGATCCACTGGTCGAGGAACTGCTTCCACTGGGCCATGAGGTCGGGCGACGGCGCGGATCCCTGCGTCATCACCTTGGACCAGGCCGCCATGCCCTGGTCCATGAAGGGCCGCCAGAAGGCCTGCGGATCCATCGGAGGCGCCGCGGCGGCCGGGCCCTGGCCCATCATCCGCAGCCAGGCCTGCGTCCCCTCCTCGACCTGGCGCTTCCACATGTCGAGCAGCTGTTGGCTCGTGTTGTCGGCCATGACGTCCTTCCCCGGCCCGCGGCTACGACCGCGCGGCCAGCCAGGACGCGACCTTCGGCCAGCAATGCACCGAGGCCCCACGTCCGGCGATCAGCGAGATGTGCCCTCCCGGCAGCTCCACGTACTCCTTGTCCCGCGTGCTCACCACGTCGATGAGCGGCTTCACGCACGCGGGAGGCGCGATGTTGTCCTCCTTGGCCCCTACCGCGAGCACCGGGCAGCGGATCTCGCGCAGGTCCACCCGCCGGCCCGCCATCGTCAGCTCGCCCTTGATGAGTCGGTTCTGCTGGTAGAAGTCCTTCACCCAGTGGCGGAAGAACTCTCCCGGGAACGGCAGGTACTCGTTGGCCCACTTGTTGAGAGCGTTGAAGCCGTTCACGTACTCCGGGTTCCACAGGTTCCACCAGAGATTGAGGTTGGTGTTGAGGTCCATGGTGGGCTTGAGGAGCTTGAATCCCATCTTCACCATCTCGGCCGGGATGCTTCCGAGGGTGTCGACGTACTTGTCCACGTCGAAGACCTTCGCGTCGAGCCACTTGCCGAAAAGCCCCACGTGGGCGAAATCGATCGGGCCCGCCATGTCGACGTAGTTCTTGAGCGGGAACTCCGGGTGGGTCGTCACGAAGCACGCGGAGAGGGGTGCGCCCATGCAGTAACCCAGCACCGACATCTCGGAGGCGCCCGAGGCCTCGAGGGCCTTGCCCGCGAGCCGCGGCAGGATCTTGGTGACCGCGTCCTCGACGGTGAGCCCGTTGTCTTCCTCGCCGAAGACGCCCCAGTCGACAAGGAAGAAGTCGAAGCCCTGCGCGGTCATGTGCTCGATGAACGAGCCCTTCGGCATGAGATCGAAGATGTAGGGCCGGCTGATGCCGAGGTTGGGCACGAAGAGCAGCGGGGTCCGCACGGTGCGGCGAGATTCGTAGCGCCAGAGCCGCGACTTGTTGGTGCGGTAGATCAGCTGGCGCGGGGTGGGCCCGACCGCGGGCTCCTTCGGGTTCATCACCATCTCGCTCCAGTGCTTCATGCGGAGGAGATTGCGGTTCGCCTCCTCGCGCATGCGCGCCAGCAGCTCGGGCGACATCGCGGGCATCTCCCCCATCATCGTGAAGAGCTCGTCTTTCATGACCCCTATCCTAGTCCCGTGTGACGCCACGCGTCAACCATCGCCGCGCCACGCCCCGGCCTCCCGGAGCGAGAGGCCGGGGCGAGGGCCGCTAGACCTGGAAGAGGCTCCCCACCTTCATGGCGAGCCCCATGTCGCCCTTCAGCTTCAGCTTGCCCGACATGAACGCCATCTGCCCGGAGAGCTTGCCCCCGGTCATGTCGAGCCAGTCCTGGGAGGACATGGTGAGGGTCAGGTTCGGGTTGCTCGCCGCGCCCTGGGTCACGTTGCAGGCCCCGTCCTTGATCACCGCGTTCCACGTCCCGCCCTGATCGCCGGTAATGTCGTACTGGATCGTCGCGTTCACCCCCGCCGCCTTCTCGGCGCGGAACCGGGACGTCATGTTGTCGAAGGTCTCCTTCACTGTCGGCATGAGCGCTGCTCCTTTCGGTGTCGAGCGTGTCCTTAGAAGGTGAAGAGGTCCATGCCGCCGGTGACGGTGAGCACGGCCCCCGTGATGTAGCGCGCGCGCTCCGAGCAGAGGAACGCGATCGCGCTCGCGATGTCTTCGGGCTGTCCTTCCCGCTGCATGGCTACCCGCTTGACCATGCGCTCGTACAGTGGCGACATGTTGGCGTTCGGCCCCACGATGCCCGGGGCGATCACGTTCGAGGTCACATTGTACCGCGCCCCCTCGAGCGCCACCGACTTGGCGAAGCCGATCACCCCCATCTTGCTGGTCGAGTAGGCGGTCTGGCCGAATCCGCCCATGAGCCCGGCGATCGAGGCCATGCAGATCACCCGCCCCCAGCGCCGCTCGCGCATGCCCGGGAAGACCAGCTTGGTGACGTTGTAGGTACCGGTCAGGTTGATGCGGAGGTTCAGGTCCCAGTCGTCGTCCGCGGTGTCCTTGAGCTGGCCCATCGTATAGATCCAGCCCGCGTTGTTCACGCAGATGTCGATCGGGCCCACCTCCCGCTCCGCGCGCCCGAGCGCATCGGCCAGCCCCGCCCGGTCGGTGATGTCGGCCGCGTAGCCGCGCGCGGTGCCCCCCGCCGCCGCGATCTCCTTCGCGGTCTCCGCCGCGCCCTCCGCGTTGAGATCGAGCACCACCACTCGGCAGCCCTCCGCCGCGAGGGTCAGGGCGTCCTGCTTGCCGAGGCTGCGCGCGCCGCCGGTCACGAGCGCGGTCTTGCCCGCGAGGCCCAGATCCACCGGGTGGCCCGCCTAGCGGCCCTTGAAATCGGCCGGCCGCTTCTGGAAGAAGGCCTGGATGCCCTCGCCCGCGTCCTCGGTGCGGAGCGTCTGGAGGAACGCCCGCACCTCGACCTCGATGGCCTGATCGATGGGCGCGTGGATGCCGTCGTCCACCGCCTCGATGATCAGGCGCGTGGCGATGGGCGGACGCTTGGCGAGCTCGCGGGCGAGCGCGCGGGCGTCGTCGAGGGTCTGGCCCTCCTTGGAGAGCCGGTTCACCAGCCCGGTGCGGTAGCACTCCTCGGCGGGCACCTGGGTCCCGAGGATGAGGTGCTCGAGCGCGCGCCCGCGCCCGATGAGGCGTGGGTAGCGCTGGGTCCCGCCGAATCCCGGGATGATGCCGAGGTTCGACTCGGTCTGCCCCATCCGCGCACCCTCCTTCAGGATGCGGATGTGACAGCCCATCGCGATCTCGCAGCCGCCCCCCAGCGCGTGCCCGTTGATCGCGGCCACCACCGGCTTGGGGAAGCGCTCGATGCGCCGCACCACGCTGTTGCCGAAGCGGATGAAGGTGCCCACGTCCGAGCCCTGGAAGGCCGAGCCCAGGTCGGCGCCGGCGCAGAAGATCTTGTCGCCCGCCCCGGTGATGATCACCGCGCGGACCGCGTCGTCCGTCTCGAGCTCCGAGAGCGCCGCGCTCAGCTCGCGCATGAGCGTCTCGCTGATGGCGTTGGCGGGCGGGCGGTTGAGGGTGACGATCGCGAAGCGCTCCTCGCGGGTCAGGATGAGGGTCTCGTAGGCCATCGGGAACTCTCTTTCTTTTGCCGGGCGCTAGGGACGGGCGGCCACGCCCTGCAGGAACAGGTCCGCCACCGCCGGCGCGGTGTCCTCGAGGCGGTAGCCGCGCTTGCCGAGGACCCACGAGGTCGCCATCTGATCCATCGCGCCGAAGAGCATCTTGGTCGCGACCTTCACCGGGAGGTCGGCCTTGAAGTGGCCCTCGCCGACGCCCTCCTCGAGCACCGAGCCGATCAGTGCGAAGTAGGCCGCGACCTCCTGGCTGGAGGCGCCCCGGAAGAACTTCTGGCCCTGCCGCAGCTCGACCTGCACCACCTCGGCGAGATCGGGATCCTTCTCCAGCATGTGGAAGTGGAGCTGCACGAGCCGGCGCACCTTGGCCACCGCGTCCGGCTCGTCGCTGATGGCCCGCCGCAGGGTCGACTCGAACGCGGCCATCTTCTCGCGGAAGAGCGTGATGAGGATGTCTTCCTTGGTCTTGAAGTAGAGGTAGATCGTGCCCGCCGCGATCCCGGCCTCGCGCGCGATGTCCGACACCCGGGAGTTGAAGTAGCCCTGCCGCGCGAAGACTCGAACCGCGGCCTCGATGATCTGCTGGGGCTTGTCTGGATCGCGCATGGGAAGAGATGAACCGCGGTTCATTCTATGCGGCGGCCCGGAGGCTGTCAAACGGAAGTGGGCCGCGAGCCGCGCGACTGGCAGCTCGCGATGTATTCCTGGAGGCGCGTGAACTCGCGGGAGTCGAGGTTGGTGAACACCAGCACCGCGCCGCCCTCGTAGGCCTCCCACACCAGCGCGGGTAACCGCAGACGGTCGAGCCCCGGCCGCGCGGGCAGCTCGATGACCACCACGTCGCCGTCGACCAGCGGCTGATCGGTGGTCACCCGGCCGCCCGAGGCGCTCAGGTCCACGGTGTGACCGCGCGCGGTGCCCGCGGACCCGCCCTCCACCTGGATCGGCAGGCTCACCGGCACTCGGGGATAGCGCCGGCGGGTGTCGCTGCGCGAGACGAACGGGGTCACCCGGCCCGCGGGCGAGTCGGACATCTTGAGGAACGCAACCCCGATGCTCTCCCGGTCGCGACGCACCACCGTGCCCACCATCTCGAGCCGGCCCGCCTCGCCGGGCAGGGTCACGCGCACCGTGACGACGCTGTTCACCGCCACGTCGATCTCCGATCGAACCCGCATCCCGGAGAGGCTCAGGTTGACGACCTCGCCGGACACCACGCGACCGTCGGCCAGCTCCACCGTGGCCGGCCAGGACGCCGCCGCTCTGGGAAACGACCGCCGATCGTGACCGCTCACCTCTCGACCCTGACGTGTCGGGGGCCTTCCTGTCAACTCTTGCGAGCGGGCCGCTCGCCTTGACAATCCCACCGCCGCGCGTACGATGCCGCTCCATGACCGTCAAGTACCGCGTCGGGATCATGCCGGGTCCGTGGCCGCCCGGCCGCGAGGGCGCGGCCTTCCTGTGGACGCTCTGCGACCAGCTCGAGCGGAGCGACGTGGATTCGATCTGGCTCTCCGATCGCCTTTCGTCCCCCGCCCCGGTGCCCGAGGTCATGACCACCCTGGCCGCGATCGCGGCGCGGACCACCCGTCTCAAGTTCGGGCCGAGCGTGGTCGTGCTGCCGTACCGCACGCCGGTGGTCGCGGCCAAGGAGATGGCCACGGTGGACTGGCTCTCGCAGGGCCGTCTCTTCCCCGCGGTCGGCGTGGGGGTGGAGCTGCCGCGCGAGTTCGACGCCTCCGGCGTGCCGTTCTCCGAGCGCGGCCGCCGCACCGACGAGGCGATCCGGGTGATCCGGCTGCTCTGGACGCAGGACGAAGTGACCTTCCAGGGCGACTTCTACAAGCTGGACCGGGTGTCGATTTTCCCCAAGCCGTGGCAGACACCGCCCCCGATCTGGATCGGGGGCAAGAGCGAGGCGGCGATGCGGCGGACCGCGCGGCTCGGCGACGGCTGGATCCCCTCGTTCATCACGCCGGACGAGATGCGGGTCGGCATCCAGAAGGTGCAGGACCTGGCCGCCGCGGCCGGACGGCACGTGCCGGAGGATCATTTCGGCACCCTCGTGAACTACGCGCTCGCCGACTCGGAGGCGGCCGCCCTCGCCATGGCCCAGCCCTTCATCCCGCGAGGGCGGGTCGACGAGGCCACCATGCGCCAGTGCACCGCCTTCGGACCGGCCGGGCGCCTACTCGAGAAGGTCGAGGAGTACGTGAAGGCGGGCGCGTCGAAGTTCATCCTGCGCCCCCTCTGCCCGCCCGATCGCATGCTCGAGCAGCTCGCCCTCGTGGCCGAGCACGTCTGCCCGGAGTATCACCGCCGCTCGGATTAGGTCCGCCTCGCGCGGGCCCGTATACTGCAGGCATGCGTCGACTCGAGCGTACGGCTGTCGCGACCTTGCTCGCCCTCGTGTTCCCGATCCTGAGCGGCTGCTCGCTCGTCACCCTCGACTTCCAGCCCAAGATCCGCCCGCTCGAGGAAGAGACGGTGGAGGGCAAGGGACCGAGCAAGATCCTGCTCCTCGACCTCTCGGGCGTCCTCTCGGAGGATCTGCCGAGCTTCTCGCTCGGCGCGCCGCCCCCGCGGGTCCCGCTGCTGGCCCGGGTACGTGAGGAGCTGGCCAAGGCGGAGAAGGACGATCACGTGCGCGGGCTGATCGTGCGGATCAACAGCCCGGGCGGCACCATCACTGCGTCCGACGTGATCTACCACGAGATCCTCACCTTCAAGGAGCGGAAGAAGATCCCGGTGGTGGCCGCGATCATGGACGTGGGCGCCTCCGGCGGCTACTACGCGGCCCTCTCGGCCGACACCATCGTGGTCAACCCCACCACCATCACCGGCAGCATCGGCGTGGTGATGGTCACCCTCAACGCCCAGGGGCTGATGCAGAAGATCGGGGTGACTCCCCTCGCGATCAAGTCGGGGCCGATGAAGGACGCGGGCTCGCCGTTCCGCTCTCTGACCGCGCCCGAGCTGGCCGTGTTCCAGACCATGATCGACGAGATGTATGGCCGCTTCGTGAGCCTGATCGTGCAGTCGCGCAAGCTCCCCGAGGACCGGGTCCGCGCCCTCGCCGACGGCCGCATCTACACCGCGGATCAGGCCCTGCGCCTCGGCCTGGTCGACCGCATCGGGTATCTGGAGGACGTGGTCAAGCTGACCCGCGACGCGGCCAAGCTCGACGAGGCGCGGGTGGTGATGTATCACCGCCCCAAGGAGTACCGCTCCAACATCTACTCGACCAGTCAGGCGCCGGCGACCGCGGAGAGCACGCTCGGGCAGTTCGCGACCGCGCTCGGGGTCAGCGGGCCGCGCTTCCTCTACTTGTGGTGGCCCTAGGCGGACGGCTCGGCTGAGCCGGGCCGGGGCCGCCCGAGGTCGAGCGCCTCGCGCACCTTCTGGCCGAGCGCGGCGGGCGTGAACGGCTTCTGGATGAACATGGTGTCCGGCTCGAGGACGCCGTGGCGCACGATGGCCTCGTTCGTGTAGCCGGACATGTAGAGCACGTGCATCTCGGGCCGCAGCGGCCGCAGGCGCTCCGCGAGGGCCCGCCCGCTCTGCCGCGGCATGATCACGTCGGTCAGCAGCAGCCGGATCGGTCCCGCGTGCCGCTCCGCCATGAGCACCGCCTCCTGCGGATCGCACGCCTGCAGCACGGTGTAGCCGCTCCCCTCCAGGATCTCGCGGGCGAGGTCCCGCACCTCGGGCTCGTCCTCCACCAGCAGCACCGTCTCTTCGCCCCGCGGCATCGCGGTGATCGCCGGCCGCGCGTCCAGCGCGTCGATCACCTGCTCCGCGACCCGCGGCAGGTAGATCTTGAAGCTCGTGCCGTGTCCGACCTCGCTGTAGAGCTGAATGTCGCCGCCGCTCTGCTTGACGATGCCGTACACGGTGGCCAGGCCGAGGCCGGTCCCCTTGCCGGGGCCCTTGGTGGTGAAGAAGGGCTCGAAGACCCGCGAGCGCGTCGGCTCGTCCATGCCCGAGCCGGTGTCGCTGACCGCCAGCATCACGTAGGGTCCCGCGGCGACGCTGAAGTGCCGGCTCGCGTAGGCCGCGTCGATCTCCACGTCGGCGGTCTCGATGGTGAGCCGGCCACCTTCCGGCATCGCGTCGCGGGCGTTGACCACCAAGTTGACGATGACCTGCTCGAGCTGGCCGGGATCGGCCTTGGTCCGACCGAGACCCTCCGCCGGGACCACCGAGAGGTCGATGTCCTCGCCGATGAGCCGGCCGAGCATCGGCTGCATGCCGGTCACCACCCGGTTGAGGTTGAGCACCTGCGGCTGGAGGACCTGCTTGCGGCTGAAGGCGAGGAGCTGCTGGGTGAGGGCCGCCGCGCGGTCGGCGGTGGTGCGGACCAGGGTGGCGTCGCGGTGGATCGGCTCCTCCGGCCGGATGCGAGAGAGGATCATCTGGGCCCGGCCCGCGATCACGGTGAGGAGGTTGTTGAAGTCGTGGGCGATGCCGCCCGCGAGACGCCCGATCGCATCCATCTTCTGCGACTGGCGGAGCTGCTCCTCCAGCCGGCGGCGCTCCTCGATGTCCTTCAGCACCCCGAGGGTGCCCACCTCCGCACCGGCCGCGTCCCGCAGCATCGCGATCGACGCGCTCACCTCGACCCGCCGGCCGTCCTTGGCGAGGAAGCCGGTCTCGTAGCTCCGCAGCGGCCCCTCCGCGGCGAGCCGGCGCCGGATCGTCCGCGCCTCCTCGAGCCCACCCGGGTAGATGTTGGCCACCGACTCCCCGATCATCTCCTCCGCGCGGCAGCCGAGCATCGCCTCCGCTCCCCGGCTGAAGTAGGTGATCTTCCCGTGCTGATCGGCGGTGACGATGGCGTCCGGCGAGTGATCGGCGATGGACTGGAGGAAGTCGCGGGCGTCCCGGCTCTCGCGGTAGAGGGCCGAGTTCTCGAGCGCCACCGCGCCCTGCCCCACGAACGCGGCGAGCAGGGCCAGCTCGTCCTCGGTGTAGGTCCGGCCCGGCGCGTCGCCCAGGCCCAGCACCCCGATCACGCGGTCGCCCGCCTTGAGCGGCATCGCGAGCACCGATCGGAAGCCGGCCGCGCGGATCTGCTCGGCGGCCCAGTCCGGCAGCGCGATCTTCGCGTCGGTCAGCACGTCGGGCGTCCACACGCTGCGCTCCTCCGCGACCGCGCGACCCACCACGCCCTCGCCGATCATCACGGTGCGGCCGCGCCAGGCGTCCGCGCCGGTCGTGCCCGCCGACGCGATGCAGACGAGCTGCCCGGTCTCCCGCTCGAAGCGGTAGAGCGTCGAGTGCCGAGCCGCGAACACCCTGACCACCGAGGTCGCGATCTGGCGGGCCACGTCGGCGGGCTCGAGCCCGGCGGCCAGCTCGCGTCCGGTTTCGATGAGGGCGGCCGCCGACATCTCGATGCGCCGCCGCTCCGTGATGTCCGCGTGCACGATGACCGCGCCGCCCCCGTCGAGCGGCGTCACGGTGAGGGTGAACCAGCGCGTGTCGTCGGATCCATGGCCGGCGTAGTCGCAGGTGAAGATCGGAAGCTCCCGCCGAAGCACACGGGTGATACCCGCCTGGGCCCGGGCGCCCTGGGGGCAGCCGGCCATCGCGCCCTCGCGGCAGAGCGCGAAGTAGTCCTGCCCCACGCCCTCCGCGACCGCGGGTCCGGCTCCGTTCTCTCGACCGAAGCGGCGCCACGCCTCATTGGCCGCCGCGATGAGGCCCTGGTCGTCGACGATGACGGTCATCGCGGGCAGCGCATCGAGCAGCACGCGGGCCAGGCCGCCGGTCCACGCGCCCGGAACGGCGGCGCCCGCCGCGTCGCCGGCCGGGGCCATGTGCAGGGAGGGCCGCGCCCCCATCGTCACGCGCTGGTCCGCCACGGCTTGAGCCTCGACCGGCGCCCCCTACGCGGAGCGCTGATACTCCCGCGCGGAGATGCCGTAGCGCTTCATCTTCCCGTGCAGCGTCGTGTAGTTCGTGCGCAGGAGGCGCGCCGCGTGGCTCTTGTTGCCGAGCGTGCTGGCCAGCGCGCGACGGATCGCGGCCACCTCGGCCCGGGCCACCGCGGAGTCCACGATCTGGCGGAGCGAGAAGACCCCGACGCGCATCGGGGCGCGACCTTCCGCCGGCGCCGGCGGCCGGGGGCTCTCCACCGCGGGGTGCGACGGGTCGACGAGGTCGGGAACCGAGATCCACGGCGCGGCGACTTCGAGGGTGCTCATGTCTTGCCCTCCTCCACAGGTGGTGACGTGCGGCGAAGCCACGCTCCAGTCGAGGCAAGGCCGATGCCACGAAGCGAACGGGCCCCATGGACCGGCCGGCTCGCGTGATTCCCACTACTTACGCGATTGAGAGCCCCGGGGGCGGCGATGGGGAGCGCGGTTAATAGCGCGGCGCTCCCAGAGTTATGGCGGCGCCGCCATAGAAGGGCGGCCAGGACTAGCGGGGCGCGAAATCCCGGGCGGAGATGCCGTAGCGTTTCATCTTCGCGTGCAGGGTCGTGTAGTCGGTCCGGAGCAGACGCGCGGCCTGGCTCTTGTTGCCCTTGGTCGACTCGAGCGCGTGACGGATGACCTGGCGCTCGGCCTGGACGGTGGCGAGCTCGGCGACCTCCCGCAGCGAGAGATCCTCGCCGCCCGCCTCGGTCGCGGCGCGCGCCGGCGCGGGCAGCGACGCGCTGAGCGCGGGCACGTGCTCGGGCGTCACCACGTCGGTGGCGAGCAGCGCGGCCTTGCGCACGACGTTGCGCAGCTCGCGCACGTTGCCGGGCCAGTCGTGGCGCAGCAGCACCTGCATGGCCTCTTCCGAGATCCGCCGCACCGACCTCCGCAGCTCCATGCTCACCTCGTCGAGGAAGCGCTGCGAGAGGTGCATGATGTCCTCGCGGCGGCTCCGCAGCGGAGGCAGGGAGATGGTGAACTCGCTGAGGCGGTAGTACAGGTCGGCGCGGAACCGTCCCGCCTTCACGCTCTCCTCCAGATCCGCGTTGGTGGCCGCGATGATGCGCGCGTCCACCGCCACCGCGCGGCTCCCGCCGAGCGGATTGACCTCGCGCTGCTCCAGCGCGCGCAGGAGCTTGGCCTGGGTGGCGAGCGGCACGTTGCCGATCTCGTCGAGGAAGAGGGTACCGCCCTTGGCCAGCTGGAAGTGGCCCTCCCGCCGGGCCTGCGCGCCGGTGAACGCGCCGCGCTCGTGGCCGAACAGCTCGGACTCGACCAGCGTCTCGGGGATCGCGCCGCAGTCGACCGCCACGAACGGGGCCCCGCAGCGGGGGCTCTGCTGGTGGATGCCGCGAGCCACCAGCTCCTTGCCGGTCCCGGTCTCGCCCTGCACGAGCACCGTGAAGTTCGACTCCGCGACCTGAGCCACCTGCTGGATCACCTGCGCGATCGCCGGGCTGCCCCCCATGCGTTCGGCCAGGGAGCTGCCCTGCCCCTGTCGTTTCAGCTCCTCGATGCGCGAGTGCAGCCGGTGCCGCTCCACCGCGCGCTCGAGGGTCAGGACCAGCAGCTCCACGTCGAAGGGCTTGGTCAGGTAGTCGTAGGCGCCCAGCTTCATCGCCCGCACCGCGGTGGCGAGGTCGGCGTGGGCGGTGCAGATGATCACCGGGACCTCCGCGTCGAGGCGCTTGATCTCGGGCAGCGCGTCCATGCCGTTCATGCGCGGCATGCTCAGGTCCATGAGGATCACCGCGGGGCGATCGCGCGGCACCGCCTCGAGGGCCACCGCCCCGTTCTCGGCGGTGACCACCTCGTAGCCCTTGTTCTGGAGGACGGCGGAGAGGAGCGATCGGATCTCGGCCTCGTCGTCGACGACCAGGATCTTGATCTTGCTCACCGGATCATCCCGTGGCGCGGAGCTGGTAGATCGCGACGTGCCGGATCGAGGCGACCGGGCGCGCCCCGTCCGCCACCAGGAGCAGGTCCAGCTCCACGAACTCGTGCCCTTTGCCCTGGAAGAGGTTCTTCACCTTCGCGCGGGTCCCGAGCCGCTCTCCCACTCGCGGGGCGGCGAGGTGCTGGCCGTGACTCTCCACGTGGATCCACGGGCTCACCATCACGTTGCGGTCCAGCGCCCGGTTCGCCTGGTCGAGGTAGAGCCCGGGGTGGGCGGGCGCGTCGGCACCCTGGTAGACCGGCAGCGTGTCGCTCACCCGGTGCAGGAACGCGTCGATCACCGACCGCTCCAGGAGCAGCTCGGGCGTGCCGAGGATGGTGCGACCCGCGAGCTGGGCGCGCGTCGCCATCGGTCGCTCCGCCGGGAGCGGCGCGACCGGGTAGTCGGTCAGCTCCGGCAGCGCGAGGAGCGGACCGAGCGGGAGGCCCATCGTCGCGGTCGCGCACACCAGGCCCTCGTGGTCCAGCACCCGGGCCTGGATCGTCACCTCGTCCTTGGAGTGCGCGGCCACGCTCGTGCGCACCGTGACCGGCTCGCCGAAGTAGACCGGCTTGGCGAACCGCACCGAGAAGCGCCCGTGATCGAGCCACGCGCCACCGAGCGCGGCCACCACCGGGCGGGTCATCCACGCGTAGACCGTCACGCCGGGCACCAGCCCGCCGCGGAAGCCGAACTCGCGGGCGAGCCCGTCCTCGTGGATCTTGTTCTCCCACGCGTCGTGGGTCGGGGTGGCGCTCACCCGGTACTCCGGAAGCTCGGTCCCCACGACGAGGGCGTCGAGGCTCATGGCCGTCTCAGGGCTGAGCGGTCTTGCCGCCGTAGCCTCCGGCGAGATCCTGGTCCGCGTTCCAGCGGACCCAGGTCGTCTCGAGCGGATCCACCGCGAGCGCGACTGGCTGCGCGGGCACCCCGGACGCGGGGACGACCAGCTGCTGCGGGCCGGTCAGCGTGCGCTCCCACTGCCGGTCCGGCCCCGCGCACGCCGCGGCGCCGTGATGGACCTGCACGAGGAGGCCGCCGTCCGCGCTCCGTCTCAGCCCGACGCCCGCGCCGCGCACGGTCACCACCGCCGGCCCGGCCCGCACCTCGATCTGCGTCGGCGCGGGGCTGCCCGGCGTCACCGCGACCCACAGCCAGCCGCTGTCGAGCCGGATGCGAGTCGGCCCGGGTGCGTCCGCGGTCGATTCGGTGGTCATCACCGCGATCTGCGAGCGCGAGCCCAGGCGGAGCGCCTGCCCGCTGGCGGTGCGGATGGTGACGCGTCCGCCCAGCTGGGTGCGGACGCTGTCGCCTTCTCCCACGTCGGCCCGCAGGGTCGCCGGCTTCCACGCGGGCGTGTCCTTCCGGTTCATCTCGGCCGCGCCGCCGAGCGTCACGATCTGGGCGGGCAGCTCGTGCGGCTGCGCCCACGCGTCGCGGGCGGCGACACCGACGAGCCCACCACTGAGGAGGACGACTCCACCCAGGACGGCCGCCCTCATGAATTTGGGCACGCTCAGACCTCCTTGGACTTCGGTTGGTGTCCCGGACAGCGTAGCACGGGGAGCCGAGGATACTTCGCAAACGCCGGATCCCGGCTCGCGAGGCCGCAGAGCCAGAAGACCGACCCACGTCCGGACTCGACGCGGCGACCGTGCACGCAGTCGGCGCAGAGTCCGGGATCGTCCGGCCGAGCGCCCGGCTCCGCTCCCGGCCCGGGAATGGCTACCGGCCGGTGAAGCGCGGCGGACGCTTCTCGAAGAACGCCGCGATTCCCTCGCGCGCGTCGTCGGAGAGGGCCACCAGCGTGATCAGTTCGCGGAGGTAGCGGAGTGCTGCGCCGTACTCCATGTCCGGCACCATGGCGGCCGCCTCCTTCGCGAGGCCGAGGGCGGGCGAGTAGCCGGCCAAAGTACGGGCCAGGTCGCCGACCACACGCTCCAGATCAGACCGCGGCACCACGCGGCTCACGAGACCCATCTCGTAGGCCTCCCGCGCGGGCACCGGCTCGCCGGTGAGGATCATCAGCAGGCCG
>DASZJM010000333.1:0-3092 GCA_035948165.1 Candidatus Methylomirabilota bacterium | reverse complement strand
GTGACGAACGAGTTGTCGGTGTGCGGGCCCTGCCCGAACTGCTCGTCGTCGGCGATGTCCTGGGGCGGGTAGTGCAGGAACCGCAGGTTGATGTGGGCCTCGCCCGCGAAGAACGGCGCGAAGTGGCCCGCGGGCATCCCGAGCGCGCGCGCCAGCACCGGGAGCATGCGCTCGCCCACCCCCTGCAGCGTGGCGAAGTAGTCGACCATCGCGGCGCGCATCGCCGCGTGCCCCTCCGGCCACTGGTTCCGCCCGCGCAGCGGCGTGCCGGCCTGCACGTCGGGGTGATCGGCGGCGCGGTCGTGGCTGATGAAGAAGCTCTCGTTGTAGTTGGGGCGGGTCGCCTTGTGGACGGTGGAGGCCTTCTGGATCGACTGGTTCACCGGCAGGTAGCCGATGTTGTTCTCGTTGAGCTGCAGGCGCAGCTTGTCGTCGAGCGGCAGGGCGTGGAGCTCGCGCGAGGCGGCGAAGGCCCGCTCCACCACCGCGTCCGGCACCCCGTGCCCGGCGAGGTAGAAGAAGCCGACGGTCTCGCTCGCGCGCCTCACCTCGCGGGCCACCGCCTCCAGCCCCTCGGGGTCGGCGGGGACGCGGAACGCGGGCGAGAAATCGATGATCGGGATGGCCCGGGTGGCCTCCTCGATGTCCTTCACCGCCAGGCTCTTGAGGATGTTCATGCTGGCGATCGTAGCGCAACCCGGCGACCGGCGGCAATCATGGGGGCGGGGGGGTGCGGCGGGGCCGGAGGCCGACCCCGCCGCGGATTCAGCGGACGATCAGCACTTCGGCAGCTCGCGCAGCTTCGCCTCGATGCTGTCCCCTACCTTGAGATCCTGGAGCGTCTCCTTCGAGGCCTTGAACTCGTGGGTGGTCCCGTCTTTCTCGGCTACCGCCACCACGCCCTGCGCCTGGTCGACCCGCACCACCTTGCCCTCGACCTGCTGGCGGGCGCCGGCCTTCATCTGTTCACAGGATTGCTTGGTCTGTCCGGCCGCGAACCCCGCCCAGAGCGGGACGGCCAGCATGATTCCCATCGCCACTGCCTTGTACGACCTCATGACGTCCTCCAGACCCTAGTGCTTGGTGATGTCGTAGATGGCGCCGGCCGCTGCACCCACGCCGGTGCCGATGAGCGCGCCCTTGCCAGCCCCGTAGCCGGTCCCGGCGCCGACCGCGGCGCCTGCACCCGCGCCGACCGCCGCGCCGCCCAGGGTTCCGCACGCCGTGGCGGCGAGCGACACCAGGGACAGCCCGACCGCAGCGGAGAGGATTCTCGTCTTCGTTGATGTCTTGGTCATGGTTCACCTCCTGCAGTTGGGTAATGGCAACCCGCGTGCCAGGACGTGGGAGCGAGGGCCGCGCGCAACTCCGCGCCGGCGCACGCAGCGCGGCGACGGCGCTCGTCGCGCGCCGGCACGGCGGAAAAAGATACACCCGCGGCGGCGTAAGAATTACCGTCTTGCCCGCCGAGCCACGATGGGACATCCTGGCCCGGCCGCCCGACGCCCGGAGCGGCCAGCTCGGAGCGACGAGGCAGCGCGGAGCAACGAGGAGAACGCATGGGACAGCTCGACGGCAAGGTGGCGCTCATCACCGGCGCCAGCAAGGGCATCGGTCGCGTCATGAGCCGGCTCTTCGCCCAGGAGGGCGCCGCGGTCATCTGCGCGGCGCGGACCCGGGAGCTGGTGGAGGAGACGGCGGGCCTGGTGAAGGCGGCGGGCGGCCGGGCGATCGCGGTGACCGGCGACGCGGCGAGCGAGACCGACGTGCCGCGGATGATCGAGAGCGGGGTCCGCGCCTTCGGCAAGCTCGACGTGCTGATCAACAACGCGGGCGACGGCGGCCCGACCAAGCGGGTGCAGGAGTACACCAGCGAGGACTGGTTCTACACGATCAACTCGTGCCTGACCAGCTCCTACATGTGCATCCGCTTCGCGGTGCCGGAGATGCTCAAGGCGGGCGGCGGGGTCATCGTGAACATCTCCTCCACCGCGGGCCGGCGCGGGCTGCCCTTCCGCATCGGCTACTGCTCGGCGAAGGCGGGCCAGGTCGGCATGACCTACGGCCTGGCGCTGGAGCTGGCCCCGCACAACATCCGCGTCAACGCCATCGCGCCCGGCGCGGTCGCGGGCGACCGGATCGACCGGGTCATCGCCGGCCAGGCCGAGGTGCGCGGCGTGGCGCTCGAGGACATGCGCCGCTCCTTCGTCGAGCGGGCGCCCCTCAAGCGCATGTCGACCGCCGAGGACATCGCGACCCTCGCGGTGTATCTCTGCAGCGACGCGGCCCAGAACCTGTCGGGTCAGTGCATCGCGGTCACCGCCGGTGAGCCGGCGGTCTAGGCTCTCTCGCGGGCCCGCGCTCGCGGGGATCCTGCTCGCGTCGCTCGCGAGCGCGCAGCCCGATCCCGACTCGGCGTGGCCGCACTACGGCAACGACCCCGGCGGGGCCCGCTACTCCGCCGCGGCGCAGATCGACCGGACGAACGTCGACCGGCTCCAGGTCGCGTGGACGTTCCGTACCGGCGCGCTCGGCCAGAGCCCCGCGCTGGATCGCAAGGCCGCCTTCGAGGCCACCCCGATCCTGGTCGAGGGCAAGCTGTTCCTCAGCACGCCCTACAACCACGCGATCGCGCTCGATCCGCGCACCGGGGCCAAGCTCTGGGAGTACGACGCGGCCCTCGATCGCTCGCACGGCTACTCGGAGGTCACCTCGCGCGGGGTGTCGGCGTGGCGGGACCCGGCGGCGGGCGCGGGCCCGTGCCGCACCCGGATCTTCATGGGCACGCTCGACGCCCGCCTCATCGCGCTCGACGCCGACACCGGCGCGCCGTGCGCCGGCTTCGGCGCCGGCGGCCAGGTCGATCTGACCCGCGGCGTCGACCTCCGCGACCTCGGCAACTACCAGATGACGTCGGCCCCCGCGGTGAGCGGTGACGTGGTCGTGGTCGGCTCCTCGATCGGCGACAACCGCGCCGTCGACGTGGAGCGCGGCATCGTCCGGGGCTTCGACGCCCGCAGCGGCGCGCTCCGCTGGACCTGGGACCCGATTCCCTGGGCGAGCCAGACGACTCCGCGCACCGGCGCGGGCAA
>DASZJM010000332.1:0-2506 GCA_035948165.1 Candidatus Methylomirabilota bacterium | reverse complement strand
CGATCCCGAGCTCGTCGGCGATGATCTGGGCCAGCGCGAGCGGCGTGCCCTGTCCCTGGTCGGTCACCCCGACCAGCGCGGTCACCGCGCCCGAGGGCTCGAGCCGCAGGGTGGCGCCCTCCTGCCCCGAGATCGGCGCGCCGCCGATCCCGTAGAACTGCGCGCCGGGCCCGGTCAGCTCGACGAAGCACGAGAGCCCGATGCCCACCAGGCGCCCGGCCGCGCGCGCCCCCGCCTGCTCGCCGCGCAGCGCCGCGTAGCCCACCGCCTCGAGCAGGCGCTCGAGCGCGGCCTGGTAGCTTCCGCTGTCGTAGACGTTGCCCGTCGCGGACGTATAGGGCAGCTCCTCCGGACGCACCAGGTTGCGACGCCGCACGGCCGCCGGGTCGAGGTGGAGCTCGCGCGCGACCACGTCGACCATGCTCTCGGTGACCGCGGCGGCGATGGGATGGCCGACCGCGCGGTACTGCGAGGTGACGACCTTGTTCTGGGCGAGCACCGCCAGCGTGGCCTCGTAGTGGCGGATGCGGTAGGGCCCGGGCAGCAGGCGCAACACCTGGCCGCCCTCCACCACGCTCGAGCGCGGGAAGGCGGAGTAGGGCCCGACCGGCGCGGTGATGGCGGCGCGGATCGCGGTGAGGGTGCCGTCGTCCTCGGCCGCCACCTCCACGTCGATCCGCTGCTCGCGGGCGTGGATGTCGGAGAGAAACGACTCGTGCCGGGTCGCTACGAACTTGACCGGGCGGCCCAGGAGGAGCGCGAGCGCGCACGCCGCCATGTCGTCCTGGTAGACGTGGATCTTGATACCGAAGCTGCCGCCCACGTCGGGGGCGATCACCCGCACGCGGTGCTCGGGCAGGCCGAAGAGGTCGGCGACCACCGCCTGCATCATGTGCGGCACCTGCGTCGAGATCCACAGGGTCAGCGCGCGGGTGGCGGGCTCGAAGTCGGCCACGAGGCCGCGCGGCTCCATCGGCACCCCGGTGTGGCGCCCGGTGGTGAAGCGGCGGCGGAAGACGTGGGGCGCCGCCGCGAAGGCCGCCGCCGGGTCGCCTGCGGCGAGGCGCGTCTCGTAGATCACGTTGTCGGCCAGCTCCGGGTGGATGGGCGGCCGCTCCCGCGCCTGCTCGGGGGTGAGCACCGCGGGCAGGGGCTCGTAGCGCACCGCCACGCGGGCCGCCGCGTCCTCGGCGAGCGCACGGCTCTCCGCGGCCACCGCCACCACCGGCTCGCCCACATAGCGGGCGCGGTCGGTGGCGAGCGGGAGCATGGCGCCGGTCTTCATGCCCGCGTAGTGGAGGAGCACGCCGCGATAGGGCCGGCAGAGGCGCGCGGCCTCGGATCCGGTGAGGACGGCCAGCACGCCCGGGGCCTTGCGCGCGGCGTCGCTCTCGATCGCGGTGATGGCCGCGTGGGGGTGCGGGCTGCGCACGAAGGCCACGTGGGCCATCCGCGGCAGCGCGAGGTCGTCGACGTAGCGGCCGCGCCCGGTGAGGAGACGCGGGTCGTCCGGCCGCTTGAGACGGGCTCCCACGTGACGGGCGGTCATGACCTGTTCCGGATGGCGAACGCCGCGAGACGCGATCTGCGCAAAGGTGCGGCATGGTAGCACGATTGACACGCTCCGGACAGGCTCCTATGATACCCGCCACCCGTCCCCCGAACCGCCGCGCTCACTCAACGTCGAGCCGCTATACTGGAGCACCTCGGGCCAGGTGGTCATCAGGTGGTCATGATGACGCTCCTCGGCGGGGCCGGCACCTGAGCCTCGTCCTCGAGTCCGGGCCCCTGGTGATCGGCACGATCTTCTCCGCGTTCGTCCTGGTCCTCCCCAAGGGGAGATGGGGCACGCTCACAGGAGGTATCCATGGCCGTCAAAGTGCTTGAGCTCCACCACCACGGTATCCGCGTCGGTCCCTCGCCCGCCGAGGTGAAGAAGGCCTACGGCTTCTACCACGATGTGCTCGGCCTCGACGCCGATCAGGGTCGTCCGGTTATTCCAACCATCGACGGCTACTGGATGGACGTGGGCGGAACTGCTCAAATCCATCTCATGGGAGTTGATGGCCAGTCCAAGTTCGCCCAGGGGCCGGACAAGGATCCGTCCCGGCCGCACGTGGCCCTCGCGGTGCCCGACATCCAGGAGGCCAAGGCCGAGCTCGACCGCATGGGCGTGGAGCACTGGGTCACCCGCGGGGTGGTGGGCCCGGAGTCGCAGCAGATCTTCATGTACGACCCGTTCGGCAACATGATCGAGCTGCATCAGGCCGGCACCTGCCGCTGCGTCACCGGCAACCGCCAGCCGGTCAAGGGCATGAGCTAGCCGACCGCATGATCAGCACGGCCCAGAAAGCCATCCTCGCTCGGGTCGACCAGCTCACGCGGGAGCAGATCGCGCCGCGGGCGGCCGAGTACGATGCGGCGGGCGCCAACCCGATCGACTCGTGGCGGGTGCTCGGGCGGGATGGCTTTCTGGCCTCGTGCATCCCCACCGCGTACGGCGGGC
>DASZJM010000331.1:0-2267 GCA_035948165.1 Candidatus Methylomirabilota bacterium | reverse complement strand
GGCATCGAGGTGCTCCGCGAGCTGCAGGACCTGCCGGAGGCGCCCCAGGTCATCGTGATGACCGGCTTCCAGGAGGTGTCGACCGCGGTCGAGGCGATGAAGCTGGGGGCCTACGACTACCTGACCAAGCCGGCCCGCATCGAGGAGCTCGAGATCCTCATCCGCAAGGCGGCCGAGAAGGGCCGGCTCATGCGGCAGAACGTGGTGATGCGGGCCCAGCTCGACGAGCCCGGCTACCAGGGGATCATCACCGGGAGCGGGCGCATGGAGGAGGTGCTCCGCCTCATCGATCGGGTCGCCCCCACCGACTCGTCGGTGCTGGTGCTGGGCGAGAGCGGCACCGGCAAGGAGCTGGTGGCGCGGGCCATCCACGATCGCTCCCCGCGCGCCCGGCAGGCGTTCGTGCCCATCCACTGCGGCGCGCTCGCCCGCGAGGTGCTGGAGAGCGAGCTGTTCGGCCACGAGAAGGGGGCCTTCACCGGCGCGATCGGGACCAAGCCGGGGCTCATCGAGCTGGCCGACGGGGGGACCCTCTTTCTCGACGAGATCGGGGAGATGGAGCCGGAGAGCCAGGTGAAGCTGTTGCGGGTACTCGAGTCGCACGCCTTCTTCCGGGTGGGCGGGACCCGGCGGCGCACCGTCGACATGCGGCTGGTCGCCGCGACCAACCGGGATCTCGCGGAGGCGATCAAGACCGGCGGGTTCCGCCAGGACCTGTTCTACCGCATCAACACGATCACGATCACCCTGCCGCCCCTGCGCGAGCGCCGCGAGGACGTGCGCCGTCTCACCGATCACTTCCTGGAGCAGAACGCGACCTACGGCCGCAAGCGTCTCTCCGACGCGGCGATGGAGTGCCTGGAGCGCTACGACTGGCCCGGCAACGTGCGTGAGCTGCAGCACGCGGTGCAGCGCGCGGTGATCCTCTCCCAGGGTGATCAGATCCAGCCCGTCGACCTGCCCGAGGAGATTCGTGGCGGCCGGGCCCCGAGTGCCCGGCCGGGCGGGAGCCTGGAGGACATGGAGCGGCAGCACATCATCTCGACGCTGCGCAGTGTCGGGGGGCATCGGGCCAAGGCCGCCACCGTGCTGCGCATCGACCCCAAAACGCTCTATCGCAAGATCCAGGCGTACGGGATCGTCCCCGACCTCTACCGGTGAGGTCGGGTCAGGAAGCGGGGCGGGGCGCGAAGTCCTCCGGCCGGGGCGGCCGGAACCCGAGGTCGAAGGCGAGCCAGCAGAGCTTCGAGTAGGGATAGAAGAAGATCGGGGCCGCGATCATGCCCGCGATCCCACCGTAGTAGAGGGCGTTCCACGGCGGGTTCGGATAGGTCCAGAGCAGCACCGCGCCCAGGCCCAGCGCGAACACGCCCTCCGCGAAGGTCATGTTGAACACGATCGCGCCCAGGAAGTAGTCCTCCTCACCACGGTCGAGCCGCAGCTGACATCGTGGGCACGCCGGGCGGATCCTGAACCACCGCACCGTGACCGGGCCGGCGCCGCAGTTGGGGCACCGTCGCCTCAGGGCCCGCGCGAATCGGACGAGCATGCCCGCCATCCCGGGCGAAAGTATAACCGCGCTGAAAATCCGGCTTCGATACGATTGGAGGCAGGAGGACCTTCCCATGCGTCGCCTGATGCTCTCGATGCTGGCCGTGCTCGTGCTCGCTTCCCCGGTCTCCGCCGACGGCGGGTGGGTGCTGTGGATCATGGGGGGCGATTCGCCCTGGGATTCCGTGAGCACCTTCGCCACGCGCGAGGAGTGCGCCACCGCGATGCATCAGCAGGCCCAGGCCCTCGAGAAAATGGGCCTCCGGGTCTCCGAGCAGCCCGGCGCCTCGTTCAGCGGCGCCGATGCCGAGCGCTCGATGCGCGGTCAGTGCCTGGCCGAGAGCGTCGACCCCCGCACCACCGCGGCCAAGTAGCGGCCGCGCTACGGCCGCTCGGTATCTCGCCGGCTCGTCCCGCCGGCGCCCCGAAGTAGCCAGTCGATCGCCGCGGATGGATCCGGAGCGTCCGGCGCCGGGCGCTCCTTCGTGACCACCGGCTCGGCGGCGCGCGCCGACGTCGCGATGTCGGGCGTGCGCCTTGTCGACGGCGGAGGTGGCGTCGTCACGCGTCGGCTTTCCGGCGGGGCGACCGCGCGGGGACGCGGCGGGGGCGCGGCCACCGCGTCGACGGTCTCGGCCGCGGCGGGCGCCCGCGTCGTGGAGACGAGCTCGACCGGCTCACGAGCCGGCGACGCCGGCATCTCCACCGGAGCGAGC
>DASZJM010000330.1:0-11974 GCA_035948165.1 Candidatus Methylomirabilota bacterium | reverse complement strand
CGGTCCGCCCCCGGGACCACCCCGCGCTTCGAGGCCTCCACGAACTCGACCAGGCGATCGACCAGCGGGTGGCCGCCCAGCTCCTGCTTCACGTGCTTGATCGCGGTGCCGGGGGCCATGCCGGAGCGGTAGAGCAGCCGGAACGCGGCCCGCACCTTGAGACGCGAGGCGGAGTCGATGCCGCCGCGGCGCATGCCGACCACGTTGACCGAGCGGGCCACCGCGGGAATGCCGTCGGCCATGACGAAGGGCGGAACGTCCTGGGTCACCTTCGAGCAGCCGCCGATGTAGGCGTAGGCGCCGATGCGGCTGAACGGGTGGATGCCGGTGAGTCCGCCGATGGTCACCCGGTCCTCGACCGTGATGTGCCCGGTTAGGCCCGCGTAGTTGATCAGGATGATGTGGTCGCCGAGCACGCAGTCGTGGGCGATGTGGCTCGAGGCCATCACCAGGCAGTGGCGGCCGACGGTGGTGTCGTGGCCCTCGTGGGTGGCGCGGTGGATGGTGACGTACTCGCGCACCACCGTGTCGTCGCCCAGGCTGACCCCCACCGGGGTGCCCTCCCGGAACCTGAGGTCCTGGGGCACGCCGCCGATGATCGCCCCGTGGCCGACCCGGCAGCGGGCGCCCACCTTCACCCGGCCCTCCAGCACCGCGTGGGCGCCGATCTCCGCGCCCGCGCCCACCGTCACCTCGGGGCCGATCACCGAGTACGGCCCGACGCGCACGTCGGAGGCGAGCTCCGCGCCGCGGTCGACGACGGCGGTGGGGTGGATCACGCCCGGCGCTCCTCCAGGTCGCGCAGACGCTTCTCGAGGGCGCGCACCCGCTTGATCAGCTCGGGGAGCTGGGTCTCGCCCGCCCAGATGCGCTTCTGCTCCGAGGTGGGCCGGCTCGGGATGCCGCTCCAGATCTCGCCGGCGGGCACGTCGTTCGGCACGCCGGACTTGGCGGTCAGGATGGCGCCCGCCCCGATCGTCACGTGGTCCGCCACGCCCACCTGCCCGGCCAGCATGGCCCGGTTGCCCACTCGCGACGAGCCCGCGATGCCCACCTGGGAGACCAGGATCACGTCCTCGCCCACGTCGCAGTTGTGCCCGATCTGCACGAGGTTGTCGATCTTGGTGCCGCGGCGCACCACCGTCTCGCCGAGGGTCGCGCGGTCGATCGCGGTGTTGGCCCCGATCTCCACGTCGTCCTCGATGCGCAGGCCGCCCACCTGCGGGATCTTGCGATGGGCCGCGCCGTCGAAGGCGTAGCCGAAGCCGTCGGCGCCCAGCACCGCGCCGGGGTGGACGATGACCCGGTTGCCGATGCGGACGTCCTCGCGCACCACCACGTGGGGATGCAGGCGCACGTCCTCACCGACCACCGCGCGGCGCCCCACGAAGCAGAGCGCTCCCACCCGGGTGTGCGGCCCGATCACCGCCTCCGCCTCCACCACCGCGAGCGGGCCCACCGAGGCCGAGCGGTCGACGCGCGCGTCCCCGGCCACGCACGCGGTCGGGTGCACGCCGGGCTCGGCGATGGGCTCGGGATGGAAGAGCTCCAGCAGGACGATCAGCGCCTGCTGCGGCCGGTCGACCCGGAGGAGCGAGCCCGCGAGGCCGGTGACGTCGCGGCCGACCAGGAGGGCGCCGGCCCGGCTCACCTGGGCCTGGGCGAGGTACTTGCGCTCGGTGAGGAACGACACCTGATCCGGGCCCGCGGCGTCGAGCGGCGCCACCCCGCTCACCACCCGACCGGCGTCACCGTGCAGCGACGCCCCGAGCGCGTCGGCGAGTCGGCCGAGCGTGAACGAGACGCCGTCGCTCACTTACTTCGTGGCCTTCTTGGTCTGGTCGTCGTAGGCCCTGAGGACGTCGTCGGTCAGATCGGAGTCGCCGGAGGCGTAGAGCACGCCGGCGCGCTGCCGCTCGAGCACCACCGCGTAACCCTTCTCCTTGCCCAGGCGCTGGATGAGGCCGGCCACGTCCTGGAGCACCTTCTGGAGCAGGGCGTCCTCCTTCTTCTGGAGCTGGGCCTGGAGATCGTCGACCAGGCGCCGCACGTCCCGGACCTTGCGCTCGAGGGCGTCCTGCTTCTCGCGCCGGGCGTCCGCGGAGAGGAGCTGGCCCTTCTTCTCCAGCTCGTCCCGCATCTTCTCCAGCTCGACCTTCTGCCCGTCGAGCTGGCGCTGCATGGTCGCCTTGTCCTTCTCGAGCTGCTCGCGGGCCGCCGCCCCCGCGACCGACCGGGCGAGGATCCGCTGGATGTCCACGATCGCCACCCGCCCGTTCGACGCGGCGGTGGGAGCCGGAGTCTGTGCCTGGGCGTGGGACCACATCGCGCCGCCGGCGCCCACCAGGAGCGCCAGCCCCGCCGCGGTCCACCACGCTGCCATCCGTTGCCTCATGGGCTGCCTCCTCAGCTAGAACGAGGAGCCGGCGGAGAAGTTGAAGTTGCCGAAGCTCTCGCCCTTCCTCTGGTCGAGTTTGATTCCGTAGTCGACGCGGATGGGTCCGAAGGGTGAGTTCCACCGCAGCCCCGCCCCCATGCCGTGCCGCAAATCGCCAAGGTCGACCTTGCTGCCCCCCGAGACGTCAGGTCCCCACACCTGCCCTACATCGTAGAAGACGGCGGCCTTGATCCCGAAGAAAAGCGGAATCTGGTATTCGACCGTCCCCAGGCCCTCGGAGTTGCCGCCGATCCGGGTACCGGTGTTGTCCTTGGGGGAGACCTGGAAGGACTTGAACTGGCGCAGGGAGTTCGAGCCGCCCAGGTAGAAGCGCTCGAAGAGCGGAACCGGGTCCTTGTTCCACCCGAAGGAATAGCCGACCATGAGGCGGAAGCTCAGCACGTGATCGAGCCACGGCAAGGGCTGGAAATAGGTCGTGCTCGCGATGCTGCGGGCGAACTGCTCCCCGAAGCCGACTCCCGCGAAGTCGAATCCGATGGAGGCGGTGCTGCCCCGGGTGGGGTCGAAGACGCTGTCGCGCGTGTCGCGGGACAGGTTGAATCCCACCAGAGACGTGAGGTGGGTGCCTTCCTGCGCGATGAGCTCCGGGCTGCCGAGCGGGTTGACATTGCTGATCTTGTCCTGACTGACCCGGTAGATCGCGTTCCACCGTGAATATTCACCGATGGGATGGCCGAGTCGGATGTCGGCGCCCAGCGAGTTGACCGTGTAGTCCGGCAGAATGCGGCGGTTGTTGAAGATGTCGAACCCGGCCGCGAGGGGCCGATCGAAGAGCCACGGCTCGGTGAAGCCGATGGTGCCGGTCTGGACGTTCGAGCCGCCGCGCAGTCGGAGGAACACCTCCCATCCCTTGCCCAGGAAGTTCCGCTGGGACAGGTCGAGGGTGCCGAGCACCCCGTCCTGGGAACTGTAGCCGCCGCCGATCGAGAAGAGACCGGTGGGCTTCTCGGTGACCTCGATGTTGACGATGACCTTGTCCTTGGCGGATCCGGGCGCGGTCTTGGCCTCGACCTTGTCGAAGTAGTTGAGGTTGGTCAGGCGCTGTTTGGCGCGGGCGAGCTTCTGGCTGGTGAAGAGGTCGCCCTCCGCCATCGGGATTTCGCGACGGAGGATCTTCTCCTCGCTGCGGGTGTTGCCCGAGATGTTGATCCGCTCCACATAGGTCTCGGGCCCCTCGTTGATCTCGAAGACGATGTTGACCAGGCGCGCCGGCGTGTCCTGCAGGGTGTTGGGGCTCACGTCGGCGGAGGCGCGCCCGATCGCGCTGTAGAGATCGGCGACCCCCTTCACGCTGTCGCGAAGCTTGGAGCGGGAGAACACGTCGCCGGGCTTGAGCTCGATCCGCTTGCGGATCTCCTCGACCGGCAGGACCGCGTTGCCCATCACGTCGACGCCGCCCACCTTGAACTGGGGCCCCTCCACCACCACGACCCGGATGGTGGCCCGGGCCTTCTCGCGGTCCACCTGGATCTCGGACGACTCCACCCGGGCCTGCACGTAGCCGTGGTCGTTGTAGAGCTGGATGATGCGGTCGACGTCCTCGTCGAGCCGCTGTCGCTGGACGGTGCCCCGCAGGACGATGTACTCGCGCTCCTGGGTGTCCATCGCGCCCTTGATCTGCTTGGGGGTGAGGCCCTGGGCGCCCTCGATCACGATCTGGTCGATGCTGATCCGGCGCCCCTCCGCGATGCGGTAGGTGACGGTGACGTCGCCGTCGGGGAGCTTTTCGACCTCGGGCGTGATGCCGACCTCGAAGTAGCCCTCGGTCTCGTAGAAGTCCTTGAGCTTGTCGGCCCCCTTGTTGACCTCGACCGGGTTGTAGACGCTGCCGAGCTTGAGGTCGATCTTCTCCTGGAGGGTCGCCCCGTCTTCCTTCTTGTTCCCGGCGAAGACGATGTCGCGGACGAAGGGCCGCTCCACCACCATGTAGGTGAGCTTCACCCCGCCCTCGAAGTCCTCGACCTTGACCTGCACGTCGTCGAAGAAGCCGAGGGCGAAGATCGCCCGGATGTCCTCGGCCGTGCGGTTGGCGACGAAGGGGCTGCCGATCTTGGCGGAGACCCGGCCCAGGATCACCGCTTCCTGCACCCGCCGGTTGCCCTGGACCCCGATCTCCTTGACGAGGATCTGCCGGTCAGTCGGGGTGGGTGCCTGCGCCAGGGCCGGCAAGGGCCCCAGAAGGAGCGCAAAAAAAATGAGGAGAGCGCATCTCCCCCGAGCGGTCATGAAAGGCGTGGTTCGTTCGCGTGGGTTCAGTGTTCCGCCAGCGCCAGCCGGGGCTCGGCGACCTGGACCTCGCGGAAGACGAGATCCTGCCCCTGCGCGTCCACCTCGATCCGGGCCCCGTCGCCGAACTGACCGCGGACGATGGCCTCGGCCAGTGGGTCCTCGACGAGCTTCTGGATCGTGCGCCGGAGCTGCCGCGCCCCGTAGGTCGCGTCGTACCCCTTCTCGACCAGGAGGTCGAGGGCGGCCTCGGTCGGCTCGATCTGGATGCTCTTCTCGCCGAGCTGGGTATTGATCCGGCTGATCATCATCCGGACGATACGCGTGATGTCTTCCTTACTCAAGGCGTGGAAGACGATCGTGTCGTCGATGCGGTTGATGAACTCGGGCCGGAACGCCCGCTTCAGCTCCTCGAGCACCCGCTCCTTCATCTTGTCGTGCGTGCTGTCCTCCCCCTCGGGCAGGAAGCCGGGCGAGACCCGCTTGCCGATGAAGCTGGTGCCGAGATTGGAGGTCATGATCAGGATCGTGTTCTTGAAGTCCACCACGTGGCCCACCGAGTCGGTGAGGCGGCCGTCGTCGAGCACCTGGAGCAGCATGTTGAAGACGTCCGGGTGAGCCTTCTCGATCTCGTCGAAGAGCACCACCGAGTAGGGCCGGCGGCGCACCTTCTCGGTGAGGAAGCCGCCCTCTTCGTAGCCCACGTAGCCGGGAGGGGCGCCGAGCAGGCGGGACACCGAGAACTTCTCCATGTACTCGGACATGTCGACCCGGATCAGCGCGTTCTCGTCGCCGAAGAGGTACTCGGCGAGGGTGCGGGCCAGCTCGGTCTTGCCCACGCCGGTCGGGCCAAGGAAGATGAACGAGCCCACCGGCCGGCGGCTGTCCTTGAGCCCGGCCCGGGAGCGCCGGATGGCCCGCGAGACCGCGGCCACCGCGTCCCCCTGCCCCACGATGCGACCGTGGAGGGCCTCCTCCATGCGGGCCAGCTTGGCCGACTCCTTCTCCTCGAGCTTGGAGAGCGGAATGCCGGTCCAGCGGGAGACGATGTATTCGATGTCTTCCTCGTTGACCGTCTGCGGGCCCTTGCCCTTCCGCTTGTCCCACTCGCGCTTCATGTCCTCGTCACGGCCGCGCAGCAGCTTCTCCTTCTCGCGGAGCGACGCGGCCTTCTCGAACTCCTGGGCCTCGAGGTACATGTCCTTCTCGCGCACCACTCGCTCGACTTCCTTGCCCAGCTCCTTGATCTCCGGGGGCGGGGTGAGCGCCATGAGGCGGGTGCGGGAGGAGGCCTCGTCGATGACGTCGATTGCCTTGTCGGGGAGCTGCCGGTCGGTGATGTAGCGGTCGGCCAGCTTGACCGCCGCGTCGATGGCCCCGTCGGTGATCTTCACCCGGTGGTGCGCCTCGTACTTGTGACGCAGGCCCTTGATGATCTCGACCGCCTCGGTGACCGAGGGGGCGCGCACGATGACCGGCTGGAAGCGCCGCTCGAGCGCGCCGTCCTTCTCGATGTACTTGCGGTACTCGTCGAGCGTGGTGGCTCCGATGGTCTGGATTTCCCCGCGGGAGAGCGCCGGCTTCAGCATGTTGGAGGCGTCGATGGCCCCCTCGGCCGCCCCGGCCCCGATCAGGGTGTGCAGCTCGTCCAGGAAGAGCACCACGTTCTCGGACTGGCGGATCTCCTTCATCACCGCCTTGAGCCGCTCCTCGAACTGGCCGCGGTACTTGGTGCCGGCCACCAGGGCCCCCAGGTCCAGTTGCAGGAGCCGCTTCTGGGCCAGCACGTCCGGGACCTCGTGCCCCACGATCCGCTGGGCCAGGCCCTCGACGATGGCGGTCTTGCCCACGCCGGGCTCGCCGATCAGGACCGGGTTGTTCTTGGTGCGCCGGGCGAGGATCTGGATGACCCGCTCGATCTCGGTCTCGCGGCCGATGACCGGGTCGAGCTTGCTCTCCCGGGCGAGCTGGGTGAGATCACGGGCGAACTCGTCCAGCACCGGGGTCTGCGAGCGCTTCTTGGGCCGCGGGTAGTACTGGTCGCCGAGGAGGGCCAGGGTCTCCTGCCGGACCTCGTCCAGCCGGGCCCCCAGCGACTCGAGGATCTTGGCCGCGATCGACTGCCCTTCCTTCATCAGGCCGAGCAGCAGGTGCTCGGTGCCGATGTAGTTGTGTCCGAGCTGGCGCGCCTCCTCGATCGAGAGCTCGAGGACCCGCTTCGCCTGTGGGGTGAACGGCACCTCGCCGAAGGTCAGGGTCTTGGGGAAGCCGGCCAGCGCGCGCTCCACCTCCGCCTTGACCGTCTCCAGCCGGAGGCCGAGCCGCTGCAGCACCGCGGTCGCGATGCCCTCGCCGTCACGGATGAGTCCGAGGAGGATGTGCTCGGTTCCCACGAAGTCATGACGAAACCGACCTGCCTCTTCCCTGGCCAGGATGATGACCCGACGCGCCCGCTCCGTGAATCTCTCGAACACTGGGTGACCTCGCGCCTTTCTCGAGTTCGGGTTGTCGTTCGCCCTCGGGGCACGATCTGCCCCGATGCTTCCTAAACCTGCGATCAGTATATGCCTTCGGCTGCCGCGCGACTAGGGATTTCTTGCCTCTCTCCCCGTCACCCCGCTGTAACTCATTGAAACTGGTGACCTCACGGCCACGGCACCGCGCGACCGTCGACGAGCCGGTACCCCCGGTCGGCCTTCCGGGCCAGCTCGTGGTTGTGGGTCGCGATCACGAAGGCGAGGTGATGCTCGGCCTGGAGCCGCAGGAACAGGTCCCAGATCACCTCGCTGGTCTTCGGATCGAGGTTGCCGGTGGGCTCGTCGGCGAGGATGACCCGCGGCCGCCCGACGAGCGCGCGCGCGATCGCCACCCGTTGCTGCTCGCCCCCCGACAGCTCGCCGGGACGGTGCGCCTGCCGGTCGCCCAGGCCGACCTCGTGCAGGGCGGCGGCCGCGCGCTCCCGCGCCTCGGGCTGCCTCACCCGCTGGATCAGGGCCGGCAGCATCGCGTTCTCGAGCGCGGTCATCTCGCCGAGCAGGTTGTAGAACTGGAAGATGAAGCTCACCTCCGTCCGGCGCAGCTTGGCCAGCGCCGCGTCGCTCCAGCCCGACACGTCCGCGCCGTCCCACCACACCCGGCCCCCGGTCGGCCGGTCGAGGGTGCCGAGCAGGTGGAGCAGGGTGGACTTCCCCACCCCGGACGCGCCGATGATCGCCACGCTCTCCCCCGCGTTGACGGTCAGGCTGACCCCGCGCAGGACCCGGACCGCCTCCGGCCCCATGCGGTACTCCCGCTCCAGCTCCTGGGCGACGAGCAGCGGCTCACTCATAGCGGAGCACGTCGACCGGGTCCATGCGGGCGGCCCGCCGGGAGGGTGAGATAGTGGCCAGGAAAGAGATCACCAGGGTCGCCCCGACGATCATCGCGAAGTCGGAGCCGGTGAGCTTCATCGGCAGGTAGCTGATCTGGTACACGTCGCCGGCCAGCCGGATGATCTTGTAGGTGTTCTGCACCCAGATCAGCAGGAGCCCGAAGGCGCTCCCCGCCACCGTGCCCACCAGGCCGATCAGCATGCCGGCTACCAGGAAGACCGCGCCGATGCTCCCCGCGCTCGCTCCCATCGCCTTGAGAATCCCGATCTCCTTGCGCTTCTCGGCCACCAGCAGCACCAGGTGGCCGATGATCGCGAAGGCGGCCACCAGCACGATGATGGTGACGATCACGAAGAGGGCGAGCTTCTCGAGCTGGAGCGCCGCGAAGAGGTTGCGGTTCATGTCCATCCAGTCGCGGATCCAGTAGGCCCCGTTGAGCCGCCCCGCGATCGCCATCCCCACCTCCTTGGCGTCGAACGGATTCGCGAGCTTGACCTCGACCCCGGTGACCCGGTCGCCCAGCCCCGCGAACTCCTGGGCGGCGGCGAGCGAGGTGTAGGCGAGCGACACGTCGTACTCGTACATGCCGATCTCGACGTAGCCCGCGACCAGGAAGCGCCGCATCTTGGGCACGAGGCCCACCGCGGTCATGGCGCCCTGGGGCGAGATCACCGTGATGTGGTCCCCAGTGACCACACCCAGGCTCCGGGCCAGCTCGCGGCCGAGCAGCAGCGCCGGCTCGGGCCCGGCGAGCAGCGGTTTCACGCTGCCGTAGCGCACCTGGGCCGACAGGGCATCGCGGACCGCGGGGGTGGCCAGGTCGACGCCCCGGAGCAGGCCGCCGGTCGCGCCCCCGCCCGGCGAGGTGAAGAGGGCCTGCTGGAGCACGAACGGGGTCGCGGAGCTCACCCCCGGTACCGGGGCCACCCGCTCCGCGAGCGCGCCGCCGTTGGCGACTCCGCGGCCGCCCGCCTCCATGATCAGCACGTGCGGATTGGCCGCGATGATCTTGTCCCGGATGCCGTCCTGGAACCCGGTCATCACCGCCAGGACCACGATCAGCGCGCTCACCCCGAGGAAGACCCCGCCGATGCCGATCCACACGAAGAGGGAGAGGCTGGTGCGGTGTCCGCGCGAGCGGAGGTAGCGCAGCCCGAGGAAGACCTCGAAGGGCACCTGGCCGGGGCGTATCACGGGGCGGGCTCCGTCTCGTCCTCCGCCGCCTCGCCGCCGGTCCGCTCGGGCCGCAGGTGGGGGAAGAGGATCACGTCGCGAATCGACGCGGCGTCGGTGAACAGCATGGCGAGCCGGTCGATGCCGATCCCCTCGCCCGCGGTGGGCGGCAGGCCGTACTCGAGCGCGCGCACGAAATCCTCGTCCATCCAGTGCGCTTCCTCGTCGCCCCGCTCGCGCTCGGCGGCCTGATCCTCGAAGCGGCGGCGCTGGTCGATGGGGTCGTTCAGCTCGGAGTAGGCGTTGGCGATCTCGCGGCGGCAGACGTAGAGCTCGAAGCGGTCCACGAGGCGCGGCTGCCCCGCCTTCTGCTTGGACAGCGGGGAGAGCTCGATGGGGAAGTCCACCACGAAGGTGGGCTGGACCAGGGACGGCTCTACCAGCGTGTCGAAGATCTCCTTCCACAGGGTCACCGCGCCCTCGTCGCCCGCGAGGATCGCCTGGGTCTTGCGGTCGCTCGCGAAGCCCCCGTGCCGGGCGGCCGCCGCTCCGAGCGCGCGCGCCTCCGTGTCGGGCGTGACCGGGCTCCCCACCGCCTCGCTCAGCCCCTCGAAGAACGGCAGGCGGCGCCACGGCGGGGTCAGGCGCACCGTGTCGCCCTGATAGGTGAGGGTGTCGCCGCCGACCAGGGTCTGGCCGAGGTGGAGGAAGAGCTCCTCGGTCAGCTGCATCAGGTCGTGGTAGTCGGCGTAGGCCTGGTAGAACTCGAGCATCGTGAACTCGGGGTTGTGCTGGGTGGAGACCCCTTCGTTGCGGAAGTTGCGGTTGATCTCGTACACGCGGTCGAGGCCGCCCACCACCAGCCGCTTGAGATAGAGCTCGGGGGCCACCCGCAGGTAGAGCGGCATGTCGAGCGCGTTGTGGTGGGTGACGAAGGGCTTCGCCGCCGCCCCGCCCGGGATCGGCTGCATCATCGGGGTCTCCACCTCGAGGAAGCCCCGCGAGTCGAAGAAGGCGCGCAGGGTCGCGATGAGGCGGCTCTTCATGACGAAGGCCTCGCGGACCTGGGGATTGACGATCAGGTCGATGTAGCGTCTGCGGTAACGAGTCTCCACGTCCTTGAGCCCGTGCCACTTCTCGGGCAGCGGGCGGAGGGCCTTGGTGAGGAACTCGAACTGCTTCACCGCCACCGTGAGCTCGCCGGTGCGGGTGCGGAAGAGCTCGCCGGTGACCCCGATGAAGTCGCCCACGTCCAGGTCCACGAAGGCCGCGTAGGCGGGACCGAGCCCGTCGGCCCGCGCGTAGAGCTGGATCTGGCCCGATTGATCCCGCAGCACCGCGAAGCAGCTCTTGCCGTGGTGCCGCATCGCCATCACGCGCCCGGCGAGGGCGACCGGTCCCGCGCTCTGAAGCATGGCCTCGTCGGCGTCCTTGAAGCGCGCCTGCAGCGTGCCGCCCCAGTGGGTGACCGGGAAGCGCGCGCCGAACGGGCTCACCCCGCGCGCCCGCCACGCCTCGAGCTTCTCGCGGCGACGGCGCATCTGCTCGTTGGCGTCGGGAGGCAGGCCGGGAGCGGTGCTCATGGACGCGGCGCTCAGGCCGGCGGGGCGGGGCGCGCGGCGGTGAGGAAGGCGCGGATGAACGGGTCGAGCCCGCCGTCCATCACCGCCTCCACGTTGCCCACCTCCACGCCGGTGCGGTGGTCCTTGATGATCTGGTACGGCGCGAAGGTGTAGGTGCGGATCTGGCTGCCGAAGGCGATCTCCTTCTTCTCCCCGGTCAGGTCGGCCAGCTCCTGCTTCTGCTTCTGCTCGTAGATCTGGAAGAGGCGCGACTTGAGGATGCGCATCGCGGTGTCGCGGTTGCGCAGCTGGGAGCGCTCGTTCTGGCAGGCCACCACGATGCCGGACGGGAGGTGGGTGATCCGCACCGCGGAGTCGGCGGTGTTGACCCCCTGCCCGCCCGGTCCCGAGGAGCGGTACACGTCGATCCGTAGATCTTCGTCGCGCACCACCACCTCGACGTCCTCGACCTCGGGAATGACCGCCACCGAGGCGAACGAGGTGTGGCGCCGGCGCGAGGCGTCGAACGGAGAGATGCGGATCAGGCGGTGCACGCCGGTCTCGCCCTTGAGGTGGCCGTAGGCGTACTCGCCGCTCATCTCGATGGTCGCCGACTTGATCCCGGCTTCCTCACCCACGAGCAGATCCACCACCTCGGCCTTGAAGCCGGCCCGCTCCGCCCAGCGCAGGTACATTCGCATGAGCATCTGGGCCCAGTCCTGCGACTCGGTGCCGCCCGCGCCGGGGTGGATGGAGAGGATCGCGTTCTTCCGATCCTGCGGCCGCGAGAGGATCACCTTCAACTCGAAGGCCTCGACCTCCTCGCCCAGGCGCTTCAGGCCCTCCTGGATCTCGGCGGTCACGCTCTCGTCGCCCGCCTCGGTGGCCATCTCCCAGAGGAGACGGTTCTCCTCCGCGCGTCCGGCCAGCTCCTTGAAGGTGGCGACGGTGCGGGCCAGCTCGGCCCGCTCCTGCACGAGAGCCTGCGCCTTGCGGGTGTCCTCCCAGAACGACGGGGCGGACATCTCGGCGTCGATCAGCCCGAGGCGGGTCTCCTTGGCCGGGACGTCAAAGATGCCCCCGGAGGTCGTCCAGGCGCTTGTCCAGCTCCGCCACGTCGCGCTTCAGCTCGCCTAGCACGTGACGGGTGACCTCCGAAAGAAGGCAATGCCGGCTCCCGCGAG
>DASZJM010000329.1:0-7184 GCA_035948165.1 Candidatus Methylomirabilota bacterium | reverse complement strand
GGGCGGGTCATCGAAGATCGCGGTCGCCACCCCATCCGAGAAGATCACGCCGAAGGCCTTGAACTGGTCCGTCACCCGCCCGCCGGCCGCGACGGTGCCGAAGGCGGGAGAGACCGGCACCACCACGAGATCGGGCGTGATCGTCCCGGCGTGAGCGCTGCTCGCGAACGTCAGGGTCAGGGCCGTCAGCGCCCACATCGCCAGATCTCTCGTCATGGCCTCCCCCGGTCGAAGTCGTGCCGCGCGATCACGACTCTGCATACCACGCATTCGTGGCGTCGCTCCACCGTGAATTCGCGAATTGTCGATGTTCGTCCCGTCGCCCCACGCCGCGCGCGCGTGATAGGCTCGCCCAATGTCGCGATCACGGACCGCCGCGTGGCGCGCGCGGGTCGCCGACCCCATGATGGGCGCGGTGCTCGCGCTCGGCGTGACCCAGATCACCGCCTGGGGGACGAGCTACTACTGCCTCGGGGTGCTGGCGGGGCCGATCAGCCAGGACACCGGCTGGAGCCGGGGCTTCGTCTTCCTCGGCTTCACCGTCGCCTTGCTCGCCATGGGGCTCGTCTCGAGCGCGGTGGGCCGCGCCATCGATCGATACGGCGCCCGCGCGGTGATGACGCTCGGCTCCGTCCTCGTGGCCGCCGGCCTCTTCGGCCTGGCCCACGTCCGGAGCGAGGCCGCGTACCTGGCGGTCTGGGTGTTCCTGGGCCTCGGCATGCGGCTCTGCCTGTACGATGCCGCGTTCGCGGCGCTGGTGCAGGTCGCGCCTTCGCGCGGGCGCACCGCGATCTCCTACCTGACCCTGTTCGGCGCCTTCGCCTCGTCGGTGTTCTGGGTGGTCGGCCACGCCCTGAACCAGCAGGTGGGCTGGCGCCAGACCCTCGTCCTGTTCGCCCTGATCAACCTGGTGGTGTGCGTGCCGCTCCACTGGCTCGGGCTCGGCCGGCGTGAGAGCGCCGCGGGTCCGGTCGTCACCACCGGCGCGCGCCCGGAGTCTCCGGACGGTCCCCCGCTCGAGGGCCGCGCGCGCTCGGTCGCCATCGTGCTCTTCGCGCTGATCATGTCGCTGAACGGCTTCGTCTTCGGCGTGATCTCGGTCCAGCTCGTGCCGCTGCTCGAGGCCGCGGGCCTGGCGACGGCGGCGGCGGTCTGGGTCGCCTCGATGAAGGGCGTCGCCCAGTTCGGCGGGCGGGTGATCGAGATCCTGTTCGCCCGCAATCTGCGCGCGATCAGCGTGGGTCGTGTCGCGATCGGGATCCTGCCCCCGTCGCTGCTCCTGCTGCTGGCCGGCACCGGGAGCCTGCCCATGGTGGTCGCGTTCACGCTGCTGATGGGCGCGTCCCAGGGCGTCATCACCATCGTCCGCGGCGCGGTGCCGCTCGCGCTGTTCGGCGCGAAGGGGTACGGCGCCGTGCTCGGCGCCATCGCGACGCCGGTGCTCGTCGTCAATGCCGCCTCCCCCACCGTCTTCGCGTGGGTCGTGGACCACTGGGGCTGGGGGACGGGGCGCGCCGTGCTCCTGGTCGGCTGCTGCGCCGCGTGGCTCGCGATGGAGCTGATGTCGCGCTGGTACGAGGGCCAGCGTCGCGTCGAGGCCCGGCCGATTCTTGCCGAAACCTTGCCCCCGCGGAAGATCTGAGGAGGAACGTCATGCCGGCATCAGCCACCCCCGACCACGTCATCCGAGAGATCGTCGACGCCATGCGGACCCTCGCGGGGCCGCATCCCGGCTTCCGTCCCGTCCACGCCAAGGGGCTGGTCTGCTCGGGCACGTTTCACCCCTCGACCGCCGCCGTCGCCATCACGCGCGCGCCTCACTTCGCCGGGCCACCGGTGTCGACCACCGTCCGGTTCGCCAACGCCAACGGCGATCCGGAGGTGCACGACGGCATCCCGAACGTGCGGTCGATGGCGGTGAAGTTCCAGCTCCCCGCCGGGAAGAGCGCCGATATCCTCGCCAACTCCGTCGAGGGATTCGTGGCCCGCACGCCCGAGGAGCTCCTCGAGTTCCTCCGGGCCCAGCGTCCGGACCCCGCCACCGGCCGGCCCGACCCCGAGGCGGTGCCGCGCTTCCTCGGCGGGCATCCCGCGGCGCGCGCCTTCGTCGAGCGCCTGATGAAGCGGCCGATCCCGGCCAGCTACGCTCAGGTGGTCTACCACGCCGAGCACGCCTTCCGCTTCACCGCCGCGAGCGGCGCGAGCCGCTTCGGCCGCTACCGCTTCGTCCCGCAGGCCGGCGAGGCGTTCCTCTCCCCCGAGGATGGCGGCAAGCGATCGCCCATGTTCCTGCGCGACGAGCTGGAGGGCCGGCTGAAGAACGGGCCGATCGCGTTCCGCCTGCTCCTGCAGCTGGCCAACGAGGTCGACCCGACCGACGACGTCACCGCGCTCTGGCCCGATGACCGGCAGCTCACCGAGCTGGGGCGACTCGAGATCACCGCCGTCTCCCCGACCAGCGCGGCCGACGAGCGCCGCCTGATCTTCGACCCGACGAATCGGACCGACGGCATCGATCTCTCCGACGACCCGATCCTCCTGGCCCGATCGGCGGCGTACTCGATCTCCTACGAGCAGCGCACGAAGGGAGCGTGATCGACCACTCGTAGCTCGTATTGGCCCAAAGGCCAATAGACGCTTCCTGCACCGTCAATGACACTCAGGGCATGAGCGTCTTTCACAAGCTACAGGCGTTCATCCAGGCTTCGGTACTACCTCTGATCTTCTGTACGGTGGCCTTGCTGTGCTTGTCGCCGACCCACTCGAGCGAGGCAGGACCTCCGAGCGATACGCTCCGGGCCATCTTCGGAGAGGCCAACAAGATCCTCACCGACCCGGCGACCGAACAGCGTCCCCTCGAGCGCCTCGTCACCATCCAGGCCCTGATAGGCACGGTGTTTGACTTCCGTGACGCGGCCGAGCACTCACTTGGGAGCAAATGGCAGGCGAGCAGCACGGCCGAGCAAGCCGAGTTCACGCGGATCTTCACCGAGTTCATGCAGCGGGGCTTCGTCTACTTGCTGGCCTCGGTGGCCGACGTCGATGGTCATGGTGGGGGGATCGCGGTTCGATTCTTGAGGGAGTCTCTCGGTCAAGGGCGGGCGACCGTGCAGGTGGCGATCGCCGGCCGGGGAGGCAGACTGATCTCCCTCAGCCACGAGCTCGTGTATCGCGACCGGCGCTGGGTGGTCCGCGATGTCTCGATCGAAGGCGTCAGCTTGGTAGCGAACTACCGCGCCCAGTTCGACCGCGTGATCCGGGTGTCGTCTTATCCCGACCTCATCCAGCGGATGAAGACCCGGGTCGCCACCGAGTCATTGCCGCAGGAGTCGGTCGAGAGCGGCGCCGCCGCAGACGTTGGGAGATAGCGGCAAGCTCAGTAGCGGCTGTCCCTCGCGTGAATGGCCACGGATAGTTTGACGTTTTTCCGCGCGCCATAGTATCGTCACAGCTACCCAACACCGGCGTTGGATGCCTCCTCCGGTGGGGTGTTCCACGATGGAGCGGACCAGATGTCTCACCGCTATCACAGGCTCACCCAGCCCCTGATCCGGGAGCGCCGCGGACCCTCCGGGTTCCGCCCGGCGACGTGGGACGAGGCGCTCGACCGGGCCGCCGCGGGCCTGCGGCGTGTGGTCGCCGAGCACGGCCCGCACGCCTTCGGGCTCTTCAGCTGCTCGAAGAGCACGAACGAGGTGAACTTCATCGCCCAGAAGTTCGCCCGCACCGTCCTCGGCAGCAACAACATCGACAGCTGCAACCGCACGTGACACGCTCCCAGCGTCGCCGGACTGGCGACGGTGTTCGGGGCGGGCGGGGGGACGAGCTCCTACCAGGAGATCGAGGAGACCGACCTCGTCCTCCTCTGGGGCTCGAACGCGCGGGAGACGCACCCGATCTTCTTCCATCACCTGCTCAAGGGCCTCCGCCACGGCGCGCGCCTCTTCGCCATCGATCCGCGCCGGACGAGCTCCGCGCAGTGGGCGGAGGGCTGGGCCGCTCTCGACGTGGGCTCGGACATCGCGCTGGCCAACGCCATGGGCCGCGAGATCATCGCGGCCGGGCTCGAGCACCGGGAGTTCATCGCGAGCGCGACCGAGGGGTTCGAGGCGTACCGGGCCGCGGTCGAGCCCTGCACCCTGGCCTGGGCCGAGCACGAGACCGGGGTACCCGCCGAGCTCATCGCCACCATGGCCCACGCCTACGCGCGCGCCGGGCGCGCCATGATCTGCTGGACACTCGGCATCACCGAGCACCACAACGCGGTCGACAACGTGCTGGCGCTCGTCAACCTCTCGCTGCTGACCGGCCACGTGGGCCGCTACGGCAGCGGGCTCAATCCCCTCCGCGGGCAGAACAACGTCCAGGGCGGCGGGGACATGGGCGCCCTGCCCGATCGGCTCCCCGGCTTCCAGCACGTGGAGAACGATCCGCTGCGCGCGAAGTTCGACCGCGCGTGGGGGGCGGCGGTGCCGCCCCAGAAGGGCTGGCACCTGTCCGAGATGTTCCAGGCGATGGGGCGCGGCGAGCTGCGCGCGCTCTACGTCATCGGGGAGAACCCGCTCCAGTCCGAGGCCGACCAGCACCACGCCCGTCATCTCCTCGAAGGGCTCGACTGCCTGGTGGTCCAGGACCTGTTCCTGACCGGCACCGCGGAGCTAGCCGACGTGGTGCTGCCGGCGAGCGCCTCGTGGTGTGAGTCGGAGGGCACCGTGACCAACAGCGAGCGGCGAGTGCAGCGCGTGCGCCGAGCGCTCGACGCGCCCGCGGGCAGCCGCGACGACCTCGCCATCGTCTTCGACCTCGCCCGGCGCCTCGGCCGCGACTGGGGCCGGCCCGACGCGGAGGCGGTCTGGAACGAGCTGCGGAGCCTCTCCCCCATGCACGCGGGGATGAGCTATGCGCGCCTGGAGAAGCACGGGGGCCTGCAGTGGCCGTGCTATGACGACGAGCATCCGGGCGAGCTGTTCCTGCACAGCCGCCTCTGGGAGCGGCCGCTGCGGGGCCCACGGGTGGCGTTCCAGCCGGTCGAGCACGACCCGCCGGTGGATCGGCTCGACGACGAGTTCCCGGTGCGCCTCACCACCGGGCGGCGGCTCGACGACTACAACACCGGCGTGCAGACCTCCGCCTACGCCTCCCCGCTCCGGCGCGGCGAGACCCTCGACGTCTCGCCCGAGGACGCCGACCGCTACGGTCTGCACGAGGGCGAAGTGGTGCGCGTGCGCTCGCGTCGCGGCGCCGTCCTAGTGCCGGTGCGCCTCGACGACGGCCTCCGGCGCGGCCTCGCCTTCATGACGCTGCACTTCCAGGACGACGTGGCGACCAACCTACTCACCATCGACGCGACCGACCCCAAGTCGGGGACGGCCGAGTTCAAGGCGACCGCGATCCGCATCGAGCGCCTGGGGGCCTGAGCCGATCGACCTCAAGATCGTCGGCCCGAGCGCCACCGCCGCCGAGCGCGCCGCGATCGACGCCGTGGTGGGCGAGACCCCGCGGCGCGACCTGGTGCTGCCCGCGCTGAACGCGATCCAGGCGCGCGTCGGCTGGGTGAGCCGGGGCGCGCTCAACGAGATCAGTCGCCGCCTCGAGGTGCCTCCCGCCGAGCTGTGGGGCGTGGTCACGTTCTACCACCTCCTGGCCACGACGCCCCGCCCGCCCGTCGTCGCCCACGTGTGCGACGACATCGCCTGCCGCATCAAGGGCGGCGAGGCCCTGTGCGAGGCGCTCGAGCACGTCCTGGGCCCGCCCGGCGCGGCGCGGGACGGCGCCGCGACGGCCTGGATGCGGAGCCCGTGCCTCGGCCAGTGCGAGCGGGCGCCCGCCGTCCTGGTCACCGCCGCCGGCGAGGCTCCCCGCGCGATCACGCTGGCCCCCGTCGAAGGCGGCGCGGCGGCGGTCCTCGACGTGCTGCGCAACCCCGACACGCGCGTCTCCCTCTCCCCTCCGGGGAGAGGGCAGGGTGAGGGGCAGGGTGAGGGGCAGGCCGTCGCCGGCGCCCCGATCACGCGCTCGGTCCCGCAGGCCGGCCAACCCGGTCTCCGCCTCCTCCAGCGAATCGGGCGCGTGGACCCACGGAGCCTCGACGCCTACCGGGCGAGCGACGGCTACCGCGCGCTGGCCCGCGCGCTCGAGCTGGGGCCGGCCGGCGTGATCGACGAGGTCGTCGCCTCGAAGCTGGTCGGGCGCGGCGGCGCCGCATTCCCGACCGGGCGCAAGTGGGACGCGGTCGCGAACGCGCCGGCCCGGCCGCACTACCTGGTCTGCAACGCCGACGAGTCCGAGCCGGGCACGTTCAAGGACCGGCTGCTGATGGAGGCGGACCCGTTCGCGGTCGTCGAGGGCATGACGATCGCCGGCTACGCGACCGGGTGCGAGCGCGGCTACCTCTACCTCCGCGGCGAATACCCGCTGGCCGCCGAGCGGATGGCGGGCGCGATCGCGGCGGCGCGTGCGGCCGGGCTGCTGGGCGCCGACGTGCTGGGCCGGGGGTTCGGCTTCGACATCGAGATCCGCCGCGGGGCCGGCGCCTACATCTGCGGCGAGGAGACCGCGCTGTTCAACTCGATCGAGGGCAAGCGCGGCGAGCCCCGCAACAAGCCGCCGTTCCCGGCAGAGATCGGGCTCTTCGGGCGGCCCACCGTGGTGAACAACGTGGAGACGCTCGTGAACGTGCCGGCCCTGCTGCGCGAGGGCGGCGCCGCCTACGGCGGCATCGGCACCAGCGGCTCGGCCGGCCCCAAGCTCTTCTGCGTCTCCGGCGCGGTCGCGCGGCCCGGCCTCTACGAGGCTCCGTTCGGCATCACCCTGCGCGCGCTCCTGGAGGTGGCCGGCGCCGCGCCGGTGCGCGCGGTGCTCCTGGGCGGCGCGGCCGGCGTCTTCGTGGCACCGGACCAGCTTGATGTCCCGCTGACCTTCGAGGGGACGCGGGCGATCGGCGCGACGCTGGGCTCCGGCGTGGTCATGGCCTTCGGCGAGGGCGCCGACATGCTCGACGTCGTCCGCCGCATCGCCGAGTTCTTCCGCGATGAATCGTGTGGCCAGTGCGTGCCCTGCCGGGTGGGCACGGTCCGGCAGGAGGAGCTGCTGGCGCGGCTGCGTGCCGCGGGCGGGGCCGGCGCCGACGACCTGGCGCTCCTGCGCGATGTGGGCCAGGTCATGCGCGATGCCTCCATCTGCGG
>DASZJM010000328.1:0-5428 GCA_035948165.1 Candidatus Methylomirabilota bacterium | reverse complement strand
CCACGAGCGCAACGCGGACCGGATCAAGGCCCTGATCGTCGCGGAGGGGGCCAACGGCCCCACCACCCCGGAGGCCGACGTGATCCTGCGCGAGCGCGGGGTGACCGTGATCCCGGACATCCTCTGCAACGCGGGCGGCGTGGTCGTCTCCTACTTCGAGTGGGTCCAGGGCCTGCAGCACTACTTCTGGAAGGAGAGCGAGATCATCTCGCGCCTGCAGGAGATCATGGCGCGGTCGTTCACCCGGGTGTGGCAGACCGCTCAGAAGGGCGGCGTCGACCTCCGGACCGGCGCGCTGATGGAAGGCGTCAGCCGCGTCGCCGACGCCCACGTCTCGCGGGGGCTGTACCCGTAGCCGCCGCGGGCGCCGTCACCGGCTCGGCCGGCTGGCGCCACACCCAGAGCAGGCCCACCACCGCGACCAGCACCCCGGCCACGCTCGCCAGCTGGGGCACCCGCAGCGAGCCCACCCAGAAGCTGTCGAGGCGCAGCGCCTCGATGAAGAAGCGCCCCACCGAGTAGAGGCCGATGTAGGCGAAGAACACCGCGCCCGGACGCGGCCGCACCCGTGGGCGCACCCACGCCACGAGCACTACGAACACCAGCAGGTCCCACAGCGACTCGTAGAGGAACGCGGGATGGAAGAAGTCGAACGAGCGCAGGTCAGGCGGCCGGTGGGCGGGTGAGATGTAGAGCTTCCACGGCAGGTTGGTCGGGTCGCCGAAGGCCTCCTCGTTGAAGAAGTTGCCCCAGCGGCCGATGGCCTGCCCCAGCACCATGCTCGGGGCGATCACGTCGAGCGCGCGCCGGATCGGCACGTGCCACCGGCGCGCGAGCAGGATGCCGACCAGCGGCCCCACGATCAGGCCCCCGTGCATCGCGAGGCCGCCCTCCCACACCGCGACGATCTTCTCCGGGAACCGCCCGTAGTAGTCCCAGTTGAAGATCACCTCGTAGAGCCGCGCGCCGACCAGGCCCGCCACCACCGCCCACTGGGCCGCCCGCAAGATGTCGTCCGCGGGCAGCCCCTCCTCGGTGGCGCGCCGCTGGGCGAGCCAGAAGCCCACCAGGATGGCGGTCGCCATGAGGATGCCGTACCAGCGGACCGTGATCGGCCCGAGGTGGAACGCGATGGCGCCGGGCGAGGCGAACACGGAGAGCACGATACCACGGCGCCGGCGGGGCCCGTTTCCGTGATTGACACCCCGCGTTCTATTAGGTATACCGAACGTCGCGCGTAACAGGGACCTAATTCACGGACGAGGGAGAGCGAGCACCCCAGGACTACGGGCCGGACGGCCCGTCCCCATACCACAAAGCCAGCCACCCGCGGTCACCTGCGCACGGCAGCCAGCCAGCCATCCGATCCGCCACCGCGGATCAGCAAGGAACGGTTGGTCATGCTCACCGGGCGCACGATCCCGGCCGTGGTTCTCGTGGTGGGGTTGATCTCGGGGGCCGGACTCGGTGCGGCGGCCGCCGAGGACTCCCCGTCGACCCAGGAGCTGCTGGAAAAGATGAAGACGATGGAGCAGCGGATCCAGACGCTCGAGCAGCAGCTCGAGCAGAGGAAGGCCTCCCCGGCCACGCCGGCCGGCGCCACCGCCGCGCCCGCCGGCCCGGCCACCGCCGCGACGCCCCCCGCCGCCGGCTCCGGCGCCGCTCCCGCCACGCCGGGCGCTCCCGCCGCCCAGGCCATGGTGCAGACCGCGCCGACGGCCGCCCCCACCGGTCCCAACAAGGATCTCTTCGGCCTCTTCCCGTCCCCGGTCTCCGGGCTCCGGCTGGGCGCCTACGGCGAGCTCAAGTTCGGCTCGCGGCAGAACCCCGATCACAACGGCCAGTGGCAGTCCGGCTTCGACGCGGCCCGCCTGGTCCTGCTGCCGACCTTCCAGTTCACCGACGACATCATCTTCAACGCGGAGATCGAGTTCGAGCACGCGGGCTCCGGCTTCGACGAGGACGACAAGCTGCACGGCACCGCCGAGATCGAGCAGCTCTACATCGACTTCAAGGTCTCCCCGTACTTCAACATCCGGTCGCCCGGCATCGACCTCGTACCGATCGGCTACATCAACCAGCACCACGAGCCCACCCTCTTCCACAGCGTGAACCGGCCCGAGCTCGCCGACCGCCTGGTCCCGACGACGTGGGCGGTGCCGGCGGCCGGCGCCTACGGCAAGATCGTCGACGACCTGAGCTACCAGTTCCAGGTGAGCAGCAGCCTCGAGGACTTCGGCAGCGGCTTCGACGCGCGCAGCGACCGCAACAGCCCGCTCCCCTTCCCGACCGGCTACGCGCCCGGCATCAGCGGGAAGGACGGACTCATCTTCGCGCGGCCGCCGCGGGGCGACTTCCGGCAGCTCAGCAACGACCTCGGCTACGCGTTCCGCCTGAACTACACGCCGTCCTTCGTGCCCGGGCTGGCCGGCAGCAGCAGCGTCTACTTCACCGCGAACACCACGCCCCGCGACGCCTACTCGGACACCGGGCTGCCCCTGCACCACTCGAGCCTCACCATGGTCGACAGCGAGCTTCGCTACCGCATGCCGGGTACCGGCTTCGAGGCGCGCGGGGAGTACGTGCAGATCTTCTTCGGCCATCCCGCCAACCTTCGGGCCAACAACGATACCGACCCCACCAACAACGTGGGCCGGACCATGTACGGGCTCTCCGGGGAGGTGGCCTACCACTTCCCGATCGGCACCTACCTGGGCAGCGCCTGGCAGGCGGTGCCGTTCTATCGGTACACCTACGAGGATCTCCAGACCAAGGGCTTCAGCGGCAGCGACCTCAACACGCCCACCGGGGCGGGCAAGCTCCAGTTCCATACCGCGGGGCTCGCCGTCTTCCCGACTCCTCAGCTCGTCCTCAAGCTCACCTACGAGAAGGTGCTGAGCCACGAGCACGGCGGGCCGAAGACGGACTCGATCCTGGGCGGCGTCGGCTTCCACTTCTAGGAGCCCACGCGGACATGAGCGACTGGGTGAGGTGGGCGGCGCCGCCGGCGATCGTGGTGTCGATCGCGGCGCCGTCCCACGCCACCCAGTACCTCACCGTGGAGCAGGCCGAGCGGCTCGCCTTCCCGGCCGCCACCCGGTTCGTGGAGGCCCACGTCGTGTTCAAGCCGTGGGACGTGGCCGAGATCGAGCGACGATCGGGCGAGAGGGTGCGGACCCGCGGCCAGCAGGTGTGGCGGGCCTTCACGAACGACCAGCCGATCGGCTTCCTCATCGTCGACTACGTGATCGGCAAGCACCTCGTGATCGACTACGCGGTGGCGCTCGCGCCCGACGGGCACGTGCTGCGCGTCGAGATCATGGAGTACCGCGAGTCGTACGGCGGGGAGGTCGCGAGCCGCGGCTGGCTCGAGCAGTTCGTGGGCAAGACCTCCCGAGACTTCCTGGAGGTCGATCGCGACATCCGGAATATCTCCGGGGCCACGCTGTCGTCCCACCACGTCACCGAGGGGATCAAGCGCGTGCTCGCCTTCTATGAGACCTGCCTCCGCTAGCGCGCGCCGGGCCCGGCCGCTGCTCGGCACCTTCGTCGAGATCTCGGCCGACGGAGCGAGCCCGGCCGCGGTCCACCGAGCGATCGACGCGGCCTTTCACGCGGTGGCCCGGATCCATCGCCTGATGAGCGTCCACGACGCGGGCAGCGATCTGAGCCGACTCAACCGGGCGGAGCCGGGGCGAGCGACGACGTTCCATCCGTGGATCCGGGCCGTCCTGCGCGCCGCCCTCGAGCTGCACACCGCCTCCGGGGGGCTCTTCGACGTGACCGCGGGCGCGGCGCCCGCTCGCGGCGCGTGTGATCCTGGATTCGACCTGCTCGCGCGCGGGCGGGCGCGACGCACCCGGCCAGGCGTCACCATCGACCTCGGCGGCATCGCCAAGGGCTTCGCGGTCGATCGCGCTGTCCGGGTCCTGAGGTCGCACGGGGCGACCCGCGGGCTCGTGAACGCGGGCGGCGACCTGGTCGCGTTCGGCGCGCCCGGGGCCCTCGTCGCGATCCGTGACCCGCGGAGGCCCGGCCGCGCGCTCGCCCGGGTCGTGGTGGAGAATGCGGCGCTCGCGTCCAGCGGCGGCGGCGCGGCGACGATCGTCGATCCGCGGCCGACCGCGCCCCGGCCGGAGATCCTCGGGGCGACCGTGACCGCGCCCTCGTGCCTGCTGGCCGACGCGCTCACCAAGGTCGTCATGATCGCGGGCGAGTCGGCGGGCCCGCTGCTCGCGCGGTACGGCGCGGCCGCGCTGTTCCTGGGCACGAGCGACCAGGTCCACGTCACGCGCGAGTGGTCGAGGACGGTCCGCCGTGCGTCTTAGCCCCCGCTTCCAGGCAGTGCTCTACACGGTGGTGGCGGTTCTCTTCGTCACCGGGGTGGTGTGGCTCGCGGTGGATCGCGCGGTCTGGCCCGAGCTCGCGACCGACCTCCTGCGGGTACACGGCGGTGCGGCCATGGTGATGCTCGTGCTCCTGGGCGCGCTGCTGCCCCTGCACGCCCGGGTCGGATGGCGGCGCGGTCGCAACGTCGCGAGCGGGATCGTCATGCTCGGGTCCAACGCGCTGCTCGTCCTGACCGCCTTCGGCCTCTACTACGCGGGCTCGGACACCTTCCGCTACTGGACGAGCGCGCTACACGTGGCGTTGGGCGTGGCGCTGCCGCTGCTGATCGCCGGCCACGTGATCGTGGGGCGACGCCGTCGGGCCGCGGCGCGGGCGCCCCGCCCGGCCGCGGTTCAGGGCCGGTAGTCGAGCCCCGCCGCCGCGAACTTCGGCTTGAAGGCCGGCCGGGCCAGGAACGCGGTGAACGCGCGCGCGGCCTCGGGATGCGTGCTGCGCGCGGCCAGGGCCGCCGAGTAGACGGTGACCTTCTGCAGCTCGGCGGGCAGCGGCCCGATCATGACCACGCCTTTCACGGGCACGATCTCGCTGATCTGATGCACCACCAGCTCGGCCTCGCCGCTCGCGACCTTCTCGGCGGGATAGCCGCCCGCCACCAGCTGGGTCTTGGCCCGCACCGCGTCCGCGATGCCCAGGCGCTCGAGCACGCTCTTGAAGTGGATGCCGCTGGTGGCGCCCTGCGCCGGGTCGACGTAGACGAGGGATTTCGCGGCGAGCAGCGTCGCCTTGAAGGCTTCGGGCGTCGAGATGTCGGGCCGCGGGGCGCCGTCGCGGATGCCGACCCCCATCCCGGTCCGGGCGAGATCGGTGCGGCTGCCCGCGACCAGGCCGCCCTCCCGGATCACGTCGTCGACCGCGGTGTCGGTCATGATCACCACGTCCACCGGCGTCCCGCTCGCGATCTTGCCGCGCGTGACCCCGACGGTCCCGAACGAGAGCGCCACCGCGTGACCGGTCTCCTGCCGGAAGGCCTCCGACAGCTCGGTCACGATCGCGCGGACCGCGCCCGCGCTGAAGACGA
>DASZJM010000327.1:0-15676 GCA_035948165.1 Candidatus Methylomirabilota bacterium | reverse complement strand
CGGGACCGGGTGGCCCAGACCATGCGCCTGGCCGAGCAGCTCGGGGCCGAGGTCCACACCTTGACCGGCCAGCGGATGAGCGACGAGATCCTCGCCTTCGCCCGCTCCCGCAACGTCAGCAAGATCGTGGTCGGCAAGCCGGAGCGGCCGCTCTGGAGGCGCATCGCGATGGGCTCCATCGTCGACACGATCGTGCAGGGCAGCGGCCAGATCGACGTCTACGTCATCACCGGCGACCGCGACGACTCGCGGCCGCTCCCCCCCCGGACGTGGCAAACCCAGACGAACTGGCCGCCGTATGGCTACGCGCTGGCCGTCGTGGCGTTCTGCACCGGCATCGCGTGGGCGATGTTCCCATACTTCGCGTTCTCGAACCTGATCATGGTGTACCTGCTCGGGGTCATCGTGGTCGCGACGCGGTACGGGCGCGGACCGTCCCTCCTGGCCTCGCTGACGAGCGTGGCCGCGTTCGACTTCTTCTTCGTTCCGCCCTACTACACGTTCGCGGTGTCGGACAGCCAGTACTTCATCACCTTCTCGGTCATGCTGATCGTGGCCGTCGTCATCAGCGGCCTCGCCAACCGGATCCGGGCCCAGGCCGAGTCCGCGCGGGAGCGTGAGGGCCGCATCGCCGCGCTCTACGCGATGAGCCGCGAGCTCGCCAGCACCCGCGGGGTGGAAGATCTCCTCGCGGTCGCGACTCGCCACATCACCGAGCTGTTCCGCGCCCGGGTCACGATCCTGCTCCCCGACGCGCGCGGGCGGCTGGGCGAGGTCACCGGCGGCGCCGAGTTCCCGATGGAGGCGAGCGAGGTGGCGGTGAGCCAGTGGGTGTACGAGCACGGGCGAGTCGCCGGCCAGGGCACGGACACCCTGCCGGGCGCCGCCGGCCTCTACGTACCCCTGCTGGGCTCGCGGGGTGCGGTCGGCGTGCTGGGGCTCCGGCCGACCGACCCGCGCTCGCTCCAGGCCCCGGAGCAGCTCCACCAGGTCGAGACGTTCGCGAGCCAGACCGCGCTCGCCATCGAGCGCGCGCAGCTCGCGGCGGCGGCCGAGCAGGCGCAGGTGCGTGCGGAGACCGAGCGGCTGCGCAACTCCCTGCTCAGCTCCGTCTCTCACGATCTGCGGACGCCGCTGGCCTCGATCACCGGTGCGGCCAGCACGCTGCTCGAGAACGAGGCGCGCCTGGACACCGCGACCCGGCGCGATCTCCTGGAGGCGCTCCACGAGGAGGCCGACCGGCTGAACCGGCTCGTCCAGAACCTGCTCGAGATGACCCGCCTCGAGGCGGGCGCCCTCGTGCCCCACACCGCGTGGCACTCGGTCGAGGAAGTGGTCGGGGCCGCGCTCGGTCGCTTCGGCAGGTCGCTCGCGGAGCGGCCGGTGACCACCCGGATCCCGGCCGAGCTGCCCCTCGTCCCCATGGACGACGTGCTCATCGAGCAGGTGCTGATCAACCTGATCGACAACGCGATCAAATACACGCCGGCCGGGACGCCGATCGAGGTCAGCGCAGACGAGACCGGCGCCGCGGTGGTGGTCGAGGTCGCCGACCGGGGACCGGGACTGCGGCCGGGCGAAGAGCGCCTCATCTTCGAGAAGTTCCACCGGACCGACCCGGCCCCCTCGGTACGGGGCGCCGGGCTCGGCCTGGCCATCTGCCAGGGGATCATCCAGGCGCACGGCGGACGCATCTGGGCCGAGAACCGCGCCGGCGGCGGGGTCGCCCTCCGCTTCGCGCTGCCCTTGAAGGACATGCCGCCCACGCCGGCCGAGGCCTCCGCGCCGGCCGAGTCCGATGTCTCCTGACCTGCCGGCTCCCGGGGTCAGCCCACCTTCCCCGGTCGTGGTGCTGATCGAGGACGAGCCACAGATCCGGCGCTTCCTGCGGGCCACCCTCGGCAGCAGCGGTTATCGCCTGCACGAGGCGACCTCCGGCGAGGACGGCTTGGTCGAGGCCGCGACCCGCCAGCCCGACGTGGTCATCCTGGACCTGGGCCTGCCGGACATCGACGGCCTGCAGGTGATCCGGCGCCTGCGGGAGTGGAGCACGGTCCCGATCATCGTGCTCTCGGCGCGCGGACAGGAGGGTGACAAGGTGGCGGCGCTCGACGCGGGAGCCGACGACTACGTGAGCAAGCCGTTCGCGGTGGGCGAGCTGCTGGCGCGCCTGCGCGTGGCTCTCCGGCACGCCGCCGTCGGGGAGTCCGGCGAGCCCACCTTCACGGTGGCCGGGCTCCGGGTCGACCAGGTCAAGCGGCTGGTCCAGATGGACGGCAAGGACGTCCACCTGACCCCGATCGAGTACCGGCTGCTCACCACGCTGGTCCGGCACGCCGGCCGGGTGGTGAGCCAGCGCCAGCTATTAAAGGATGTGTGGGGCCCCGCCCACACGGATCAGGCCCACTACCTCCGCGTCTACATGGGGACCCTCCGCCGGAAGCTCGAGCAGGATCCTGCCCGGCCCCGGTACCTCCTGACCGAGCCCGGTGTCGGCTATCGGCTGGCCGCCGAATAACTTGACACGGGGCGGCGTAGTGTCTTAATGTCTTAGTGTACTAGGACACTATGGTGCACGATCCAGTACCCCCAGGACGAACTGTCCTAGGGACACTCGACGAGGAGGGGACGTGATGAACCCGCAGATGGAAGAGCAGGTGGCCAGGCAGCGGCTGGAAGAGGCGCGGGCGGAGGCGGCCCGCTGGGCCCTTCTGCGCCAGCTCCGGCCGGCGCGCCATCCGGCGCGCGTGGCGCTCGGCTTCGCCCTGATCAAGGTCGGCCACTGGGTGGCCGGGCGGGCCCCGCGACGGGCGGGCCAGCCGCGACGAGCGACCGCTTAGGGGAAGGAGCCGGCACGTGGCGCGGGAGTCCTCGCAGATCACCCCGCCCTCGGGGCTCCGGGTGAACCGGAAGAGCGCGGTTCCCGTCCACGTGCAGCTCCAGACCCAGATCCGCCACCTGATCGACACCGGAGGACTCAAGCCGGGCATGCAGGTGCCCACGGTGCGCCAGCTCGCCGGCTTCCTCCGCATCAACCGCAACACCGTCGCCCGGGCCCTGGCCGACCTCTACCAGGACGGGTATCTCCAGAGCCACCAGGGGCGCGGCACCTTCGTGGCCGACCGCCCCCCGACCCGCGAGGGACGCGCCGCGCGCAGCCTCGAGCGGCTGGTGCAGGAGACGCTCGAGCGGGCGCGCCGGCTCGGCTTCACCCACGAGGAGCTGACCGCGACCATCGCGGCCACCGCGCCCCCGGCCCGGGGCGCCCGTCGGACCCGATCGCGGGCGCTACTGGTGGAGTGCAACCACTCCGAGCTCTCGCGCTACCGCGAGCAGCTCGAGGAGGAGCTGCCGCTCACGGTGGACCGCCTGCTCGTCGAGGAGCTGGACGCCCGGGTGCACGAGCCGGGCTTCCTCAAGGACTACCGGGTCGTGATCACCACGTTCTTCCACATCCACGAGGTGAAGCAGGCCCTGCCGCTCGACGGGCCCCCCGCGGTGGCGCTGCTCTCCGAGGCGAACATCTCCTCCCTGCTGCGGCTCACCGAGCTGCCCGAGGGCACCACCGTCGGCCTCGTGTGCAACACCTCGCGCGGCAGCCAGAGCATCCTGAGCTCGGTGCAGTCTGCGGGCCTCTCCCACGTGGTGCCGATCCTGGCCTCGGCCGACGACCCCTGGTCGATCGACCGCATGCTCGAGAAGACGCGGCTCGTGGTGTGCTCCGATCAGGCCGCGGACCGGATCCGCGAGCAGCTCCCGCCCGACGTAGAGGTGATCCTGGCCTATCGCCGCCTCGACAGCGGCGGGATCGAGATGCTGCGGGATCTGCTGGCCCAGGTGGAGGATCCCGCGTGACCGCGGCCGACGCGATGACGCCGGGCCCGCTCACCATCACCCCGCGCACGAGCGTGGCCGCCGCCCTGCGCCTGGCCCGCGACAACGGGATCGCCCACCTGCCGGTGGTCGAGCGCGGGACGATCGTGGGCGTGGTGCGCCAGGAGCGGCTGCTGGCCTTGACCCCGTCGGAGGCGACCACGCTCTCCCGCCACGAGCTGCACGACGCCCTCGCCCGGCTCACCGTCGAGCGCGCGGTCGAGCCCGCCCTCGTCCTGGCCGCGACCACCCCGCTCGCCGAGGCGGCGCGCCACCTGCTCGAGCGCTCGGCCCACGAGGCCCTCGTGGTCGAGGACGGGCGGCTGGCCGGCATCCTCACCCACTCGGACCTGCTACGGGCCCTGCTCGCCCGGACTCCGGAGCCGGTGGCATAGCCTCCGCTCCCGCGGTCTGCGTCTTCGACCTCGACCACACCCTGGTCGACTCCCCGCTCGACCTCAAGGCGGTCGGCCGTGAGATGGAGGCCTTCCTCCGCGCCCGCGACGTCCCCGTGCCCCCGCGCGCGCTGCGCTGGTCGGGCGCCGAGCTGTTCGACCTGGTCCGGCGCGAGGCGCTCCACCTGGAGGCCGAGCTGCTCGCGATCCCGGTGGCGCACGAGCGGCGGGCGATGGCGGCGGCCACCCTCATCCCCTTCGCGCGCGAGGCGGTGGCGGCCATGAAGCAGCTCGGCTTCGCGACCGCGATCTGGACCAACAACGATCGCGTGGTCGCCGACTACGTGCTGGACCGCTTCGCGCTGCGGCCGCACCTCGATCTCGTGGTGACCCGCGACGACGTGCGCCGGCTCAAGCCCGACCCGGACGGCCTGCGCGTGGTCCGCGAGCGCTGGCCCGATGCCCCGCGGATCGTGGTCGTCGGCGACTCCTGGGTCGACGGGCTCGCGGCCCAGGCCGCGGGCGTGCCGTTCATCGCCTACCGCCCGGACCTGGCCCAGATGGAAGAGCGCGGCGTGGTGATGGCGGCCCGGATCCACTCGCTGCTCGATCTCCCCGCGGCGCTGGCCGAGTAGGAGCCCCTCACCCTGCCCTCTCCCCGGGGGGGGAGAGGGAGAGTGGGTATACTGCGCGCGTGGACCTCTTCGATTCGCCGCCGGCCGCCGCGCCCCGGGCCCCCGCGCCGCTCGCCGACCGCATGCGGCCGCGGAGCCTCGACGAGGTGGTCGGCCAGCCTCAGCTCACCGACCCGGGCAAGCCGCTGCGCCGTGCCCTCGAGCAGGGCGCGCTCCACTCCATGATCCTCTGGGGCCCGCCCGGCACCGGGAAGACCACGCTGGCACGCCTGCTCGCCGACGTGGCGGGCGCGCGCTTCGTGCCTTTCTCGGCGGTGGTCTCGGGGGTGAAGGAGATCCGCCAGGTGATGACCGAGGCGGAGGCCGAGGGCATGCGCCTCGGACGCCGCACCATCCTGTTCGTGGACGAGATCCACCGCTTCAACCGCGCGCAGCAGGACGCGTTCCTCCCCTACGTCGAGAAGGGCACGATCATCCTGATCGGGGCCACCACCGAGAACCCGTCGTTCGAGGTCAACGGCGCCCTCCTCTCCCGCGCGCGGGTCTACGTGCTGCGGCCGCTCGGCGAGAGCGAGCTGGTGACGATCCTGGAGCGCGCCCTCGCGGACGGCGAGCGCGGGCTGGGCGCCCTCCGGGCCCAGGTAGAGCCCGAGGCGCTCGCCCTGATCGCGCGGCTCTCCGACGGCGACGCGCGCACCGCGCTCAACGTGCTGGAGCTGGCGGTGACCGAGCCGGGCGCGCGCCTCACCCTGGCCGCGGTGCGCGAGGCGGCCCAGAAGAAGGCGCTGCTCTACGACAAGTCGGGCGAGCAGCACTACAACCTGATCTCCGCGCTCCACAAGTCGCTCCGCGACTCCGACCCCGACGGCGCGCTCTACTGGCTCGGCCGCATGCTCGAGGCGGGCGAGGACCCGCTCTACGTGGCGCGCCGGCTCGTGCGTTTCGCCTCCGAGGACGTGGGCAACGCGGACCCCGGCGCCCTGCGCCTCACCCTCGACGCCAAGGAGGCCTACCACTTCCTCGGCACGCCGGAAGGTGAGCTGGCCCTCGCCCAGGCCACCTGCTACCTGGCCCTGGCCCCGAAGTCCAACGCGGTCTACGCGGCGTGGAACGCGGTCCGTCACGACATCGCGGAGCAGCCCGCCGAGCCGGTGCCGCTCCACCTGCGCAACGCCCCGACCGGGCTCATGGGCCACCTGGGCTACGGCCGCGGCTACCAGTACGCCCACGACGCGCCCGACGCGCAGGTGAGCCAGGAGCATCTCCCCGACGCCCTGCGGGGCCGCGTCTACTACCAGCCGACCGATCGCGGCGCCGAGAAGGAGATCGCGGACCGCCTGGCCAAGTGGCGGGCGTGGCGAGCCCGGCAGGCGCGCGGCTGAGCCCGGCCCCGCCGGGGCCCGGCCGCAAGGACTTCTCCCTCCTGAAAACCGGGTCTGATACAACTGGACTCATGGCGAAAACACCCCGGAAGCTGCGGGTCGGCGTGGTGTTTGGCGGCCGGTCGGGCGAGCACGAGGTCTCCCTCGCGGGGGCCGCGTCGGTGATGGCGGCCATGGACCGGAGCCGCTTCGAGATCGTGCCCATCGGCATCGCCAAGGACGGCCGCTGGCTCATGGGCGGCGATCCGCTGCGCGCGCTCGCCCAGGAGGCCGCGCGCCAGGCCCTCACCGAGGGCGGGGCGGACGCCTCCACCAAGCACGAGCTGCTCGAGCGCGCGACCGCGCAGGACACCGGCTCCGCGCTCGCGCGGATGGAGACCACCGAGGGCCTGCCCCCGGGCCTGCGCGAGCGGCTCGACGTCGTCCTCGTCCTCCTCCACGGCCCGCAGGGCGAGGACGGCACGATCCAGGGGCTGCTGCAGCTGGCCGGCGTCCCCTACACCGGCGCCGGCGTGCTCGCCTCCGCGGTCGGCATGGACAAGGTGGCGATGAAGGATCTCTTCCGCGCCCACGGTCTTCCTATCGTGGAATACGCCACGGTGCGGCGCCACGACTGGGAGCGGGAGCCCGGACCGATCGCGCGCGGCATCGCAACCGAGATCGGCTTCCCCTGCTTCGTCAAGCCGGCCAACCTGGGCTCGAGCGTTGGCATCAGCAAGGTGAAGGCGCCCGACGATCTGCCCGCCGCCATCGATCTGGCCGCCCGCCACGACCGGCGCATCATCGTGGAGCGCGGCATCCAGGGCCGCGAGGTCGAGGTCGCGGTGCTGGGCAACGACGAGCCGCTGGTCTCGGTGCCCGGCGAGGTGTCCTTCCCCGGCGAGTGGTACGACTACGACACGAAGTACGGCGCGGGGCAGACCACGCTCAAGATCCCGGCGCCGCTGCCGCCCGACGTGACCGAGGAGGTCCGCGCGCTCGCGCTCCGCGCCTTCCAGGCCACCGACTGCGCGGGCATGGCGCGAGTCGACTTCTTCATCGAGGGCGAGCGGCGCGTGCTCGTGAACGAGATCAACACGATCCCGGGCTTCACCTCGACCAGCGCGTACCCGCGGCTCTGGGAGGCCTCCGGCATCCCCTACCCCGAGCTGATCGCCCGCCTCGTCGCCCTCGCCCTCGAGCGCCGGTAGCAACGTGGCGCACCGACGTCCATTCGCTCCCGGTTGTCCGCGGCCTGGGGGAGTGCGGGGGCCATTTCTGGGCCCCCGCATAAGACAATTACCCAGTCCGAGCGCCGAAACGAATAGCCGTCACCGCATGCTAGCCGTCACCGCATGCTAGTCGTAATCGCCGGCGGCGGCACCGGCGGGCACACGAGCCCCGGCCTGGCCGTCGCGGCCCGGCTGCGCGAGGCCGGGGTGGACGTGCACTGGATCGGCAGCCGCACCGGCATCGAGGCCCGTCGCGTGCCCGAGGCGGGCATCGCCTTCCACACGATCCCGGTGGGCAAGCTGCGCCGCTACTGGGACTGGCAGAACGTCCCGGACCTGGCGGTGCGGGCGCCGGCCGGGCTCGCGCGGGCGTGGCGCCTGCTGCGGCGCCTGCGGCCGGCGCTGCTCCTCGCCACCGGCGGCTTCGTGGCGCTGCCACCGGCCCTGGCCGCCCGCGCGCTCCGCATCCCGGTGGTCGTGCACGAGCAGACCAGCGTGCCCGGCCTCGCCAACCGCGTGGCCGGGCGCTTCGCGCGGCGGATCGCGCTCACCTTCCCGCTGACCGGGGCCGAGCTGCCCGCCGAGCGCACCGTGCTCACCGGCAACCCGCTCCGCCCCGAGCTGTCGGGCGGCACGCGGGCAGCGGCGTGCCGGCGCTTCGGCCTGGAGGATGCGGGCCCGATCGTCTACGTGACCGGCGGCGCGCTCGGCTCGCACCGCCTGAACCGGGACGTGGGCGAGGCGCTCCCGCGGCTGCTGGAGCGGTGCCAGGTCATCCACCAATGCGGCGACAACAAGACCACCGGCGACCTCGCCTGGCTCGGCGAGCGAGCCCGGGCGCTGCCCGAGCGCCTGCGCCGCCGCTACGCGCTCCAGGCGTACGTGGGCGCCGAGCTGCGCGACGTCTACGCCGCCACCGCCCTCGTGATCGGGCGCAGCGGCGCCGGCACCGTCAACGAGTGCTGCCAGCTCGGCCTGCCCGCCCTCTACGTGCCGCTGCCCGGGACCAGCGGAGACGAGCAGACGGCCAACGCACGCCTCGTGGAGGCCACGGGAGGTGCGGTGGTCTTCCCGCAGGTCTCGCTCACGTCTGGAGGCCTCGTAGAGGCCGTGGAGCGCCTCCTGGGAGACGCCGGGGGCCTCCGCGCGATGGGTGAGCGGGCCCGGAGCCTGGCGGTGCCCGACGCGGCCGATCGCATCGTCCGGCTCCTCTTCGAGGTCGTGGGCGCCAACCCGCTCGCTCGATGATCGCCTGGCTCGTGCTCCTGCAGGCCTCGCTCACCATCGCGGTGAGCGGGCCGATCACCTCGCCCGAGTACCTGCCGCTCCACGTGGCGCAGGCGCAGGGCCACTTCGCGGCGCAGCAGCTCGCGGTCACCCTGCGGACGACCCGCTCGGACGCGGTCGCGGCGGAGGCGCTCGGCCGCGGCCAGGTCCAGCTCGCGGCCACCTCGCTCGACGCGGCGCTGAGGCTCGGTCACACCAGCGGAGCTCCGCCCATCCTCGTGTGGGCGCTCACCGCGGCCGCGCCGGTGGCCCTGCTCGTCAATCCGGCGCGGGCCGAGACCATTCGCTCGGCCGCCGACCTCGTCGGGCAGACCGTCGCGGTGCCCGCCCCCGGGACCGCCGAGGACCAGGCGCTCGGGCTCCTGCTCTCCCACGCCGGCGTGCCGCTCAACCGGGTCACGCTGCGCAGCCTGGGCGAGCGCGGCGCAGCCCGCGCGCTCGAGAGCGGCGAGGTCGCGGCCGCGGTGCTGGCCGAGCCATTCGTGAGCCGGCTCGTGGGCGAGGGCAAGGCCGCGATGGCGGTGGACCTGCGCACCGCGGCGGCCGCCGCCCGCGCGCTCGGCGGCCCGACCGTGAACGCGGCGCTCTTCGCGCGCGCCGGCGCGGCGCCGGAGGCGGCCACGCTGCGGGCACTGGGTGCCGCGCTCCAGGCCGCGGTCGCCCGCGTGACCGGGAGCGACCCGGCCACCCTTGCCGCCGGCCTGCCGCCCCCGGTGATCGGCTCGCCGGCGGACTTCGCGGCCCGGCTGCAGGGCACGCGGGATCTCTTCCTGCCGGGCGGCCGGATGAGCGTCGAGGCGCTCGAGCACAGCCTCGAGCTGATCCGGGCCCGGGCCGCGCTGCCGATCGAGGTGAAGGTGCCGAAGCGGGTCGAGCAGCTCCTGGCGGAGCCGCCGGGCGGCTAGCTGAGGCCCCGGCGGGCCAGCAGGGTGCGCGTGGTGGTGAGCGGCAGACCCACCACGTTCGTGAAGCAGCCGTCGACCGCCGCCACCAGCCGGCTCCCCAGGCCCTGCACCGCGTAGCCCCCGGCCTTGTCGAGGGGCTCGCCGGTGGCGACGTAGGCATCGATCTCGGCATCGTCGTAGCCACCCATCCGCACCCGGGTCGTGACCGAGGCGGTCTCGGGCGTCGCGCCTGGCCGGCCCGTCTCCACCACCGCGAGCCCGGTGATCACCTGGTGCTCGCGCCCCCGCAGGTCCCGGAGCATGCGGGCCGCGGCGGCGGCGTCCCGCGGCTTGCCGAGGAGTCGGCCGTCCAGCACTACCTCGGTGTCGGCGCCCAGGATGACCGCCGCCGGCGCAGTCGGCGCCCGGGCCGCGGCCACCGCGAGGGCCTTGGCGAGCGCGACGGCGGCGATGGCCTCCGCCGGGGGGAGCGCGGGATGGACCTCGGGGATGTGGCTCGGGTGGATCTCGAACGGGATGCCGAGCCGCCCCAGCAGCTCCCGGCGCCGCGGGGAGGCGGAGGCCAGGATGAGGGCGGGGGCGCTCAGGTAACGGGCTATGTGACGATGAGGGGGTTCTTGTCGGTGATGACGCGGTCGTTCTTCTCGATCGACTCGCGCAGGAACTTGGGCAGGCTGAAGCAGTGCAGATGGGCGTTGCCGTCCCAGTAGCCGAGCTGCTTGGGATCCATGCGCTCGCCGATGAGCCGGTCGATCTCGGTCGGGGTCTGCTTCCGGGGGTCGGTGCCCTTCGAGGCCAGGATGAAGCCCCACGGGGTCCCGAAGCAGGAGATGAAGCTCTGGTACGGGGCCACCACCGGGAAGACTTCCTTGAGAGTCCGGTTCACCGCCCCGTGGAAGAAGATCTCGTTCACCTTGGTCATGCCCGCCTGCATGGTCATGACCCCGTGCTCGGTCAGCCGGTCACGGATCAGGGTGTAGAACTCCTTGGTGAAGAGCAGGCACGCCGGCCCTTCCTCCAGGGGCTCCACCAGGTCGACCACGATCAGGTCGAACCGGTCGGTGGTCTTCTCCAGATAGGCCCGGGCGTCCTCGTGGAGCAGCCGGGTCCGGGGGTCGTCGAAGGCCCCCTGGTGCATCTCGGGCAGGTGCTTCTTGCACTCGTCGACCACCTCGCCGTCGATGTCGACCATGAGGCAGTCGGTGATCGTCTTGTAGCGGAGGATCTCCCGGACGGTGGCGCCCTCACCCCCGCCGATGACCATGGCCCGCTGGGGCCGCGGATGGGCCAGGAGCCCCGGGTGCACCAGGGTCTCGTGGTAGATGAACTCGTCGGCCTGGCTCGACTGGATCCGCCCGTCCAGCACGAGACACTTGCCGTACGAGTGGGTGTCCATGATCTCCATGAACTGGAACTTGGTCTGCCGGGTGACGATGGTCCGGGCGATGGCGTGCATGTGCCCCTCGACCGGGGTGGTGGTCTCGAAGAACCACTTGTACTGGGGCGTCGTCATCGGCCGATCAGCCGGGAGTGGTGACGACGGGGGCCCCGGCCGGCTTGTGGAGGAGCGGCCGGCCGTGGTTCACGAAGATGCCGCGCTGGAGCTCGACCACCGAGGCCCGGGCGGCCCCGAGCTGCTCGACGAGGTAGTCGGCCGCCACCTGGGGCTGGAGCACGTCGCCGCACGAGAACACGTCGACCGCGGCGTAGCGGTACTCGGGCCAGGTGTGGATCGCCAGATGCGACTCGGCGATGACGACGACTCCGCTGATGCCAAACGGGTTGAACTCGTGAAAGACGACGTCGACGATGGTGGCCTGGGCTCGCTTGGCCGCTTCCACCATGGACGCCTTCACGGTGTCCAGACTGTTCAGGGCCTCTGCGTCGCAGTCGAACAGCTCGAGCAACAGGTGACGCCCCAGTGCTTGCACTTTTCCCCTCCTCCCGATTCCGCCCGGCTTTTTTACTACCTGCCGGATTTTTCTGCACTGTGGGGCCATTTTTTTTTCATTGCAAGAAAAAAATCACGTTTTTGGCAGCTCCGGCGCGGCCGCGAGCGCTCGCGGCCGGCTCCGCGCGAGCGCTCGCGCGGCCACGAAGAGTCCGCCGAGCGGCGTCGCGAGCAACTTTTCGCTTGCGTTCGGGGGCCGAGCCGCTACGATGAGCGAGAAATTCGCGACGCGCGGTGAAGGGGCGCCGCTCGTCAGCACTGAGCCAGCGACGAGGCCAGCGACGAGGGAGGAGAGACCGAATGCACTTCGCACCTGTGACGAAGGCCGCCGGCACCGCCGGCACCGCCGAAGGATCGACCCCACTCAACGCCTTCGACAACGCCCTCCTGGCCGCCGGCATCGGCAACATCAACCTGATCAAGGTCTCGAGCATCCTGCCTCCGGGCGTCGAGCTGGTCCCGCTCCCCCGCATCAAGCCGGGCGCGCTCGTGCCCACCGCCTACGCGGCCATGACGAGCGAGGTTCCGGGCGAGGTGGTGGCCGCCGCGGTCGGCTGGGCCCGGCCGGTCGACCCCGCCAAGAACGGGGTCATCATGGAGTTCCACGACAAGGCCACCCGCGAGGAAGCCGAGCGGATGATCGTGCAGATGCTCGAGGAGGCCTTTCGGGTCCGGGGCGAGACGATCCGCGACATGCAGGTCTTCGCGGTCGAGCACCGGGTCGAGCGGACCGGCTGTGCCCTGGCCGCGGTCACCCTGCTCTCCGACGACGATCTCGTCTAGCGCCAGCTGTTGATCCCGGCTGAGCCCCGCTTCATCGCCTGCCGGGCCTCCCTCGCGGACGCCGGGATCGTCCTCTTCGGCATCCCCTTCGAAGGCCGCGTCAACCTCCGGCGCGGCGCCGACCACGGCCCCCGCGAGCTCCGGCTCGCCTCCGACTCCATCGAGACCTACTCCCCGTTCCTCGGGCGCGACCTGGAGGACCTCGCCATCGCCGACCTGGGCGACTGCGAGCTGGGCGACGGCTCGCCCCGGGAGCAGCTCGCCCGCGCCCGCGAGGAGATCCGGCGGTTCTGGCGGCCCGGCCTGCGGCCGGTCATGCTGGGCGGCGACCACACCGCCACGCTCCCGGTCATCGAGGTCCTGGCGCCCGCGATCCCGGACCTCCGCATCCTCCAGCTCGACGCCCACCCGGACCTGCGCGAGGAGTTCCTCGGCGAGCGGTACAACTACGCCTCCGCGATGGCCCGGGTGATGGACGTGATCGCCCCCGAGCGCGTCTTCCAGGTCGGCATGCGGACCGGCGCCCGGGAGGAGTATCAGCGCAAGGCGCCCCACCTCTTCCCGGCGCACCAGGTGCGGCCGCTCGAGGCGGTGCGGGGCCTGCTGCCCGAGCTGACCGCACACCCGCTCTACGTCACGATCGACGTCGACGTGCTCGACCCGTCGGAGGCCCCCGGGACCGGCGCGCCCGAGCCCTGCGGGATCACGGCGACCGAGCTCGTAGAGATCGTCCGGTTGCTGGCGCCCTGCCACGTCGTCGGCACCGACCTGATGGAGGTGGCGCACGCCTGGGATCCCTCCGGCCGCACCGGGATCACCGCCTCCTGGATCCTCCGCGAGGCGATCCTCACCTGGTGGGGGGCCTGATGGCCGCGTCCGGCGAATCGGCGGCGCAGTACTCCGCGCCCCGCTACTACGAGATCGCCTTCGACATGAACCGGCGCCAGGAGGTGAACTTCCTCGTCCACTGCTTCCGGCGCTACGCGCGCCGGCCCGTGCGCTCGGTCCTCGACATCGCCTGCGGCACCGGCCCGCACCTGATCCGCCTGGCCGAGCGGGGCTACGCCATGTCGGGGCTCGACCTCTCGCCCCAGAATATCGACTTCTTGCGCGAGCGCGCCGCCGGCAAGGGATTCGAGACCGACCTGCTGGTGGCCGACATGAGCCGCTTCAGGCTGCGGCGCCCGGTGGACGCGGCGATCTGCATGCAGGACTCGCAGGGCCACTTGCTCACCAACGAGGCGCTGCTCGCCCACCTGCGCTGCGTGGCGCGGAGCCTCAAGAAGGGCGGGCTCTACGTCTTCGACCGGTACATGTGCTCGTCCTGGACCGATCCGGCCCGGCGCTGGTCGTGGACGCGGCGACGCGGCCGCGCCACCGTGCGCGCCACCTTCGAGGCGCTCAAGGACCTGAACCCGGTCACCCAGACGTTCTACGAGGATATGGAGCTCGAGGCGCACGAGGACGGGGTGCGCCGGGTCTATCGCCAGCGCCACGCATCGCGGATGGTCTTCCCCCAGGAGCTCCGCGCCCTCGTCCAGCTGGCGGGCGGGTTCGACCTGGTCGAGTGGTTCTACGGCTTCAAGCCGCACCTTCAGCTCGACGGGGCCCACCACCCCCTGTTGATGGTCGTCGTGCTCCGGAAGCGGTAGCTCCTCCTCCCCCCGGGGAGCGCGATGGCCACGCTGATCCTCAGACGGGGTGCCGAGCGCCGGATCCGGGCCGGTCATCCGTGGATCTACCGGGGCGAGGTCGCCGACCTCAAGGGCGCCTGGTCCGCCGCCGCCGCGATCGACGTCACCGACTCGACCGGTCGCTATCTCGGTCGGGGCTTCTACAGCCCGCGCTCGACCCTGGTCTGCCGCCTCCTCACCCGGAGCGACGAGGCGGTCGACGCCGCGCTCTATCACCGCCGGCTCGAGGCGGCTCGGGAGTACCGCCGGGCCGCCGGCGTCGCCGGTTCGGCCTATCGGCTGTGCTGGAGCGAGGCCGACGGCCTGCCCGGGCTGGTGGTGGACCGCTACGGGCCGGTGAGCGTCGTCCAGTGCCTCACCCTCGGCATGGCGCGGACGGCCGACTGGGTGCGCGAGGCCCTCGACCGACTCTTCCCGGGCGACCCGATGCTGCGCCTCGACGATCCCACCGCGGCCCGGATCGAGGGCTTCGAGCCGGTGCGGGAGAGCCACGAGACCGAGCTGATCGTCGAGGAAGGGCCGGCGCGCTTCGCGGTCTCGCTCGGCTCCGGCCACAAGACCGGCCTCTACTTGGACCAGCGCGACAACCGCCTGCTCGTGGCGAGCCTGGCGCGGGGCCGCCGGATGCTGGACGCGTTCAGCTATGCGGGCGGCTTCGCCTGCCAGGCGCTGCTGGCGGGCGCCGATTCCGCGCTGCTGGTGGACTCCTCGGCCGACGCGCTCGCGCTCGCCCACCGCAACCTCGCCCTCAACGAACTGGAGGGGCGCGCCTTCGTCGGCAGCGGCAACGCCTTCGACGCGCTCCGCGAGCTCGAGGCGCGCAGCGAGCGCTTCGGGCTGGTCGTGCTCGATCCGCCGCCCTTCACGCGGCGCAAGGACGCGGTCGAGGCGGCCGCACGCGGCTACAAGGAGATCAACCTCCGGGGTCTCCGCCTGCTCGAGCGGGGCGGCCTGCTCGCGACGTTCTCGTGCTCGCACCACATCACTCCGGCCCTCTTCGAGGACATCTGCCGCCAGGCTGCGGGCGACGCGGGCCTCCGTGTCCGCATCCTCGCCACCCTCACCCAGTCCCGCGACCACCCCGTGCTCCTCACGGTCCCGGAGACCCACTACCTCACGGGCCTCCTCCTCCAGCTCCCGTAGCCCAGAAATGTAGGAATGCAAGACCTGACCCCGATTGGGGTCAGGGAACCGTGTCTTCTGCGGGAGGTCGAAGCTCCGCGGGCCCTGTCTCGTGGCTCGATCGCGACGGCGGGCAAACCGCCTGCGACGCTGCGTGTTCCCGGCATGCCCGCCACCCCCGCCGGCCGCCCCCGGCCCCGCGGCAACCGCGTGAGCTAGCTCTCGCGGTAGATGATCAGCAGGAAGCCGATGAGGGCCAGCCCCACCGCCCAGATCGAGCCGGGCACCCGGCGGCGGGCGTCGGGCAGGCGCAGCTCGAGCCAGCGGGTCCAGCCCACCAACATCGCCAGCACGCCGAGCGGGGCGTGGGTCACCTCGAGGAGGAACTCGTCCTTGAGGTTCTGGGAGGCGTGCGAGTGGGTCAGGAGCAGCGCGCCC
>DASZJM010000326.1:0-21922 GCA_035948165.1 Candidatus Methylomirabilota bacterium | reverse complement strand
GAGGGCCCGGAGCAGGTTGCCGTTCCACTCCGCGAGCTGCGCCTCGTTCAGGCCGAGGTGCGCCGCGATGTAGCCCTCGCCGAGCGTCCAGGCGTTGAACGCGAACGAGATGTCGAAGGCGGTCTCGATCGCGGTCTCGATGCGCGCGAGTCCCTCGTCGTCGAAGCCCTTGGCCCGGAGCGTCTCGTGATTGATCGCGGGCGCGCCCCGCAGGGTCTTGCGCCCCACGCAGTGGGCCACGATCTCCTCGATCTGGGCCGCGGTGTAGCCGACCGTCTGAAGCGCCACCGGCAGGCTCTGGTTGATGATCTTGAAGTACCCGCCGCCGGCCAGCTTCTTGAACTTCACCAGGGCGAAGTCCGGCTCGATGCCGGTGGTGTCGCAGTCCATGACCAGGCCGATGGTGCCAGTGGGGGCCAGCACCGTGACCTGGGCGTTGCGATAGCCGAACTGGTCGCCGAGGGCCACCGCGCGGTCCCACGTCTCGCGCGCCGCCTGCAACAGGGGCGCCGGGCAGTGAACCGGGTCGATGCCGTGCGGGGTGATGCTGAGCCCTTCGTACTCCGCGGCGGGCGGCCGGTAGGCGGCGCGCCGGTGGTTGCGCATGACCCGGAGCATCGCGGCCTGGTTGCGCTGGTAGCCGGGGAAGGGGCCCAGGTCGCGGGCCATCTCCGCGGAGGTCGCGTAGGCCTCGCCGCACATCACCGCGGTGATGGCCCCGCAGATCGCGGTGGCCTCCGGCGAGTCGTACGGGATGCCCTTGCGCATGAGCACGGTGCCCATGTTGGCGTAGCCGAGCCCGAGGGTGCGGTAGTCCCAGCTCCGCTGGGCGATGGCCGGGCTCGGGTAGGCCGCCATCAGCACGCTGATCTCGAGCACCGTCGTCCACAGCCGGCACGCGTGCCGGAAGCCCTCGACGTCGAAGGCGCCGTCCTCGCGCAGGAACTTCACGAGGTTGATCGAGGCCAGGTTGCACGCGGTGTCGTCGAGGAACATGTACTCCGAGCAGTTGTGCACCACGAGCCCGCCCGCCACGAAGTGGGCGGTGACCTCCTCGGTGAGGTCGAACACCGGCGCCTCGCCGGCCGGCTCGATCGACGCCACCTCGTCGGTCAGGTCCTCGCCGCCGGCCGGCTCCTCGCCGTTGATCCGGGCGAGGGCGCCCGCCTTGGGGCTCTCCGCGTGGAAGCCGATCTCCTGCTCGAAGAGCACGCGCGAGGTCCGGCTGAGGCGCAGCGAGTGCGTCGGGTGCGGCCGCGCCGGCTGGGCCTCGGCCAGCCGCGTGTCCTCGTAGAGGCGCGCCTTGATCCCGAAGCCCAGGAGCAGGAGCTGGGTCTGCTGCAGGAGCTCGAGTGAGGTCGAGTCGAGCGAGATGTAGCGCGACTGCTCGCCGTAGTTGGCGACCTCCGCGTCCGCGGTGAACAGGCCGCGCAGCACCGACGCCACCGCGGGCCGGTTCAGCTCGAAGACCGCGGGGGTGAAGCGGATGTTCGCGGCGCCCTCGTCGAGGACCGCGAACTCCCGGAAGAAGTCGACGGTGGCCGCGTCGCTCAGCAGCAGCCGGGCGGTGGCCGCGGTCCGGGTGATGACCCCGCCGCTCTCCGAGCGCCCGCCCGCGCCCACCGCCTGCAGCGCGGCCCGGCCCGCGTTGACCGCGCCGGCCACCGCGGCCAGCACCGGCGCCTCGTCTGCGTCGGTGGTGAGCACCAGCGATTCCTGGGCCCGCCCGCCGATCACGCCGGGCGAGAGGAAGCCTTCCGCGGCGGCCACCCCGATGCCGAGCGCCTGCCCGGTCGCGAGGCTCCGGCGGCCGAACCCGGCCCCGCGCAGCAGCACGCGATTGCCGGCGGTGAGGTCCTGCACCGCCACGTCGCCGCGGCCGACGGTGAGGACGCGGTGGTCCCCGGTGATCCGGAGCCGGTAGCCGAGGCGGGTCCGCAGGTCGAAGATCGGCTTCTCGCCGGTGGGGAAGATCCGGGTGACCAGGTGGGGCTGCCCGTCGGAGCCGATCACCTGCGCGCTCCCGCCCACCAGGGCGTCGATCCGCCGCCAGCCCTCGGCGGTGGCGACCAGGGTGTCGCCGGTCACGCACGGGTTGCTCGCGTTGATGCGCCCGTCCTCGGGGCAGGTGTGCCACTCGTTGATGGTGGTGTCGTACTGCACGCCCGGGTCGGCGCAGGCCCACGCGGCGTGCGCGATCTCGTCCCAGAGCTGCTCGGCGGGGACGAACCCGGCGCTCTTGCCGTCGGTGCGGCGCTTGAGCTCCCACTGGCCGCGGCGCGCCAGCACGTCGTAGAAGGAGTTGGGCACCCGCACGCTGTTGTTGGAGTTCTGGCCGGAGACGGTGTAGTAGGCCTCGCTGTCCCAGTCGGTGTCGTACTCCGGGAAGTCGAGCTCGCGCACGCCCTGGCCGGCCAGCTGCAGCACCCGCTGGATGTAGCCCTCCGGCACCATGGCCGCACGCGCCTCGCGCACCGCCGAGCGCAGCGCCGGGTTCTTGCGCGGATCGGCCTCGAGCCCCGCGGGAGTGCGGGCCGCGCCCAGCACCGACTGGAGCCGGCGCTTGGTGAGCCGGGAGCCGGTGACCAGGGCCGCCACCTTCTGCTCCTCCACCACCTTCCAGCGGATGAAGTTGAGGATGTCCGGGTGGTCGAGGTCGAGGATGACCATCTTGGCCGCGCGCCGGGTAGTGCCCCCCGACTTGATGGCGCCCGCCGCCCGGTCGCCGATCTTGAGGAACGACATCAGGCCCGAGGACTTGCCGCCGCCCGACAGGGGCTCGTTCTCGCCCCGCAGGCTCGAGAAGTTGGTCCCGCTGCCCGAACCGTACTTGAAGATGCGGGCCTCGCGCGTCCAGAGGTCCATGATGCCGCCGTCGTTGACCAGGTCGTCGGCCACCGACTGGATGAAGCAGTTGTGGACGATCACGTTGTTGGAGAGGTACTGGCCGCTCTCGGTCTGGATGTCGTAGACCGGCTGGACCCCCACGCACTCCATCCGCACCACCGTCTCCTCGCGCAGCGCGCCGACCCGCTTGCCCGCGAACTGGTCGGAGCAGGCGATCTCGAGGCGCTCGCGCTTGTCGTCCGAGACGAAGCCGATCAAGTCCCGGAAGCGGGCCCGCGACTCGGCGTGCGCGATGGACACCACGAAGGGGGTGCGGCGGGTCTCCCGAGTCTCCGCCCCGCGCCCGACCCGCGCGTAGACGCCCAAGTTCAGCAGCAGCGCCTGCACGCCGTGGGCGAGGCTCGTGGAGGTAGTGGTGAGCGTGACGTCGGCCAGCCGCGCCCAGTAGGAGCGGAGGCGCACCGAGCCCTGGGCCTGGAAGAGGGCGCGCAGATAGGCCGCCTGGGCCTCCCGACCGGCCCGCAGGATCATCGGGGGCACCGTGTGGTCGGCGCTCGACCGGAGCAGGCCGTACTTCTCGACGAACGGGCGCAGCCGCTCCCCGTACAGGCGGATCCGGTGGATGTCGAGCCCCGGGGTCCGGGTCTCCATCGAGCGGACGTGGTAGTGCACGCCGTCGAAGACGCGGTGCACCCGCTCCACGACGAAGTCGAGCTCGTCCTTGTCGATGGTCGTGAACTCGACGGCCAGGCTGTGGTCGGTGTCGAGAGCGTCCTGACCCACGAAGCCGTCGGCCTGCAGCCACCCGACCAGCGCCGCCTCGTCCACCTCGAGGTCCTGGGAGCCCGCGCGGACCTCGGTCCGCGTGGAGAGGCAGAGCGCCGCGCCCGGCTCGACCTCGTCGACCCGCCGCCAGGCGCCGACCCCATTGACAATGGCCCAGACCAGGTGATCGCCGGTGGCCTCCACCGCGACCCCGTTGCGGAGCTCGATCCGGAAGACCGCCTTCTCCCCGTTCTCCTGCACCGCCACCACCCGGGTGATGCCGGCGCCCTCGTCACGGCCGTCGTAGACCTCGAGGCCGATGAGGCGCTTGCTCACGATCTGCCCGATGGGCAGGGGGCCCTCGGGGGTCGAGACCAGCGCGTGGTAGGGCTGGCAGGCGTGCGGCTGGGGCCGCTCGTAGGCGGAGCTGGCCCGGGTGAGGATCCCGGTATCGGGGTCGACATAATAGTGGCCCTGGGCCGGCCCGCTGAGGCCGTAGGCGTAGTGCAGGCCGGTGTTGAACCACTGGGGGGAGTTGGGCGCCGCGACCTGGGAGGCCAGCATCGCGCAGAGCTCGTCGTAGAAGGCGCGCGCATCCGACGGGGTGTCGAAATAGCCATACTTCTCGCCCCAGTGCATCCAGCAGCCCGCCAGCCGGTGGAAGACCTGCCGGGCGTCCCGCTCGCCGCCCAGGACCGGCCGGCCGTCCCGGTCCAGCAGGGGCTTGCCGTCGAGCGCGTACTGGGGCACCCCCGACTTTCGGAAGTACTTCTGGGCCAGGATGTCGGTCGCCACCCCGGACCACCCGGCCGGCACCGAGATCCCCTCCTGGCGGAAGACCGTCGAGCCGTCGGGGTTCTTGATCTCCGAGACTCGCTGTTCGAACTGGATCCCCGCGTAGGGACTCTGGCCTTCCTTGGTGAACCGACGCGCAACTTTCATGTGCTCCTCCTAGAACACGCGGGCCAAACCTCAACCGCTGCTCGACACATTGGGGCGACTGACTTCAGACCGGGAAGGCGGGTAGGCGCGACGCGAGTGCGCCTTGACTCGGGACCGATCGGTATGAACGCTTATTCATATATCTAGTGGCGTCTCGAAAACGGACCCCAACATATTGCGCCCTGCTGAACCCTGTCAACTAAAAAAGACCCGCACATCTTGCACGCATCGCGTCAGCCCACCACCAGCGAGTCCCAGGCGAGGAAATCAACTACAGGCGAGGCACAACCAGGCGGGTTACTGCAGGGGAAGCGCGTCTCGATTGACCGCGTTCGAGCGCCGGCTCTGCCGGCGCAATCCGAAAGGGGGAGGCCTCGGAGGGGGCCCCTAGTTAGACTTCAGAATGGGGCCCCCTCCGACTTAGTAAGGTGCCGGCCCCTTGATCATGTTCTCGCGGCGCTGCAGGTAGCCGTTCCGCACCGCGCTGTAGAGGTCGACGGTGGTCTCCTCGAAGCCCTGGTAGAGGTCGAGGTTGAGGGAGCGATCGTTGATCGTGTTGCCGATCTTCATCCCGAGCCGGGTCCAGATGAAGGGCAGCACGTAGCTGAGCGGGTCCATGGCCCCGTCGACCGCGGTGCCGATGCCGTCACGCACGGTGAGCGGCGGCAGGAGCGGCAGCACCAGGAAGGGGCCGGGGCCGATCCCCCAGATGCCGAGCGTCTGCCCGAAGTCGACGCGGGTCTTCTGCAGCCCGAACTCCTGCTTGGCGATGTCGAAGAGCCCGCCGACCCCGAGCGTGCTGTTGATCAGGAAGCGCCCGACCTCGGCGCCCGCGCCCTTGGGCCGCCACTGCAGCAGGTTGTTGACCACCCGCTGGACGACCAGCAGGTTGTCGAAGCCGCTGTCGATCATCTGCTGCAGCCGGTCGGGCATGACGAAGTTGTAGCCCTTGGCGACCGGCTTCAGCACGTACTTGTCCATGTTGTAGTTGAACGAGAACATCTTCTCGTTGAACGGCTCCCACGGGTCGTACTCCTCGAGGACGCCCTCGGCGGGCACCACCGGATCGCCGGTGCGCGCCTGGGCCAGGAGGGGAGCGGTGGCCTGGCTCACCATCAGCGGGCCGATCGCCGCGACCATGTAGGAGGGCTGCCGCGCCGTGGCGATGCGCTCGAACGACGCGGGGGAGAAGGCCACGGTCGAGGCCATCACTTGCTCGCCCGCGTGAGGCTCGGCGACCGCGCCGGTCGGCTGCTGGTCGGGCGCGAGGGCGGCCGCGACCGGATTGGCCGGATCGGTTGCGTCCGCCGGTGCGCTCGTGGCCGCGAGGAGCGACTCACTCTTGAGCCCACCTCCGAGCGTTCCGCAGCCCCCCAGGGCCAGCCCCCCGAGCCCTAATCCGAGGACCGCCGTCATCAACGCCGCCCGTCGCATGCCGAATCCGAAGCGCACCGTCTCTCTCCCTCTGCGATGTCGTTTGGGGTGGCTCACCAGGCCGCCGCTCGAGGCCGACGCGGCCGGGACACCAAAGGGAGCAAGCCAGGTGCCAGAGCGCATCAGGGCCGAGCATAGGGTATCGAGCGACGTTGTTTCAAGCACTTTCCCTGTGATAGCCCGTCCGGGCCGTCCCCTACCTATAGTCGTGAGCTGCGCACGAGTTGCCGGGGCGTTGACAGGCCGAGAGCGGCGCGCTTAGATGCTGGCGCGGCGGTGGGGTCCGGAGCACGGCAACGAGCCCGATGTGACGAGAAAGGTGGGGGAGATGATCGAGCTGACGCTGGTGATGGCCGAGCGCGCGGTGCGCGCGGCGCAGGAGAAGGCGCGCGCCCTGGGCACGCCGATCACGGTGACGGTCGTGGACGAGGCCGGGCGCCTCGTGCTGTGCTCCCGCGGCGACGGCACCGGCTTCTTCACGCCCGAGACCTCGCGGGCCAAGGCGCTCGCCGCGGCCAACTTCCGCATGTCGACCGCGGACCTCGCCGAGCGGGTCCAGAAGGGCGGCGCCTTCTGGGCGCACGTGGGCAGCGCGATTCCCGGCCAGATCCTGGCGAGCCACGGGGCGGTGCCGATCGTGGTGGGAGGGCGCGTGATCGGCGCGATCGGCTGCGGCGGCGGCACCGGCGAGCAGGACCAGGAGTGCGCGGCCGCGGGCGCGGCCGTCCTCGCCTGAGGGCTAGAGCTTCACGAGCGCGTCGAGGACGGTCACGCCCTCGCCGCGGCGGCCCACCAGCACCGGGTTCAGGTCGATCTCGCTGACCACCGGCGCCAGCCCGCGCGCCGCCTCGCCGAGGCGCTCCAGCAGGGCGACGGCGGCGGGCAGGTCGAGCGGCGCGCTGCCCCGCACCCCGTCCCAGAGCGCGCCGATGCGCAGCGCGAGGAGCGCCTCCCGTGCCGCCGCCGCGTCGATCGGCGGCAGCAGCAGGCGAAAGTCGCGCAGCACCTCGATGAGCACGCCGCCCGACCCGACCAGGACCACCGGCCCGAACACCGGATCGGTCTTCACCCCGAGCGCCAGCTCGAGGGCACCGCGGGCCTGCCGCTGGATCACGAAGCCTTCGACCACGATCCCGGGTGCCTTGGCGCGCACCTCCGCGTCGATGCGCCGGCACGCCTCCGCCACCGCGGCGCGGTCGGGCAGCCCGAGCGCGACGCCGCCCACGTCGGACTTATGGGGCAGGGCCGCCGAGCAGATCTTCACCACCACCGGGTAGCCGACCTGATCGGCCGCGTCGGGCGCGGCCGCGGCGGCGGTGACGAACACGGTGTCGACCAGCGGCAGGCCGTAGGGGGCGAGCAGGCGCTGGCTCTCCCACTCGTTGAGGAACTGGCCAGCGCGGCGGCCCGCCGGAATCGCCGCGGGCGGCGCGGGTGGCGGGGCGATGAGGGTGGTGCGCGCGAGCCAGCGGGCGCGGCGCGCGGTCGCGCGCGCCAGGCACGCGATCGAGCGGAGCGCCACGCCGCCGTCCTCGAAGGCGAGCACGTCGCCCGCCCGGAACGCGTCCACCACCGGCCGCTGCGGGCAGCTCACCGCCACGACCTTCGAGGTGCGCCGGGCGATCGACGCCACGTCCTCGACGAGCCGGCCGAGGTCGGTGGCCGCCCCGAGCAGCGCGATCTGGAAGACGATCGCGTCGACTCCCGGATCGGCCTCGAGGGCGGGGAGCACGCGGGCGAGCATGCCCGGATCGGTGAGCATCTGCGCGGTCAGGTCGACCGGGTTGGCCGCCGCCGCGAAGTCGGGCAGGGCCGCGCGCAGCACCGCGGTCGTCTCGGGCGTGAACTCGGCGGGCGCCAAGCCCAGGTCCACGCAGAGATCGACGGAGAGCACGCCGAGCCCGCCCGAGTTCGAGAGGATCGCCACCCGCGAGCCGCTCTCCCGGTAGCGCAGGAAGGCCTGGGGCAGGGCGAGCAGCTCGGCGGGATCGGCGCAGCGGATCGCGCCCCAGTCCGCGAACACCGCGTCGTAGACCGCGTCCTCCCCGGCGAGCGCCCCGGTGTGCGAGGAGGCCGCGCGCCGGCCCGCCGCGGAGCGGCCCGACTTGAGCACGAACACCGGGACGCCGCGCCGATGGGCGCGCGCGAGCGCCTCGCGCAGGAGGGCCGCGTCCTTGACGTCCTCGAGGTAGGTGCACGCCACGCGAGTCTCCTCGTCCTCCACCACCTCGGCCAGGATCTCGGCGGCCTGCACGTCGGCCTCGTTGCCGGTGCTGACCCAGTAGTTGAGGCCGAGACCGGCCGCGCGCGCCATCTCGTAGATCATCCCGGCCATCGCCCCGCTCTGACTCACCATCGCGATCGGCCCGATCGCGAGCCCGGTGTCGAGGAAGGGCGACGCGAAGGTCGCGACCAGGCGCGAGGGCAGGTGGGCGAAGCCCTGGCAGTTCGGCCCGATGACGCGGAGCCCGGTGCGCTTGGCCAGCGCGCGCAGTCGGGCCTGGGCGGCGCGCCCGTCCTCGCCCACCTCCGCGAAGCCGCTGCTGAACACGATGGCGGCCCGGATGCCCTTGGCCGCCGCGGCCTCGAGCGACTCGAGCACGCGCTCGGCCGGCACCACCACCACCGCGAGATCGACCTCGCCGGGGATCGCGGCCACCGAGGGATAGGCGGGGAGGCCCTGCACGGTGGCGCGCGAGGGATTCACCGGGTACACCGGGCCGCGGTAGCCGTGCCGGAGGAGGAACGCGAGCGGGCGCCCGCCGATCTTGACCGGATCGTCGGACGCCCCCACCACCGCGATCGCACGAGGCCGGAACACCGCGCCGAGGCCGCTCACGGAGCGGGAGTATAGCCGAAGGTCACGTCGCGGCTGGGGCGCACGAGGATGTGGTGGTGCGGGTGGGCCAGCTGCGGCAGGACCGCGTTGTGATAGGCGACGATCGACTCGGCCGGGAGCGTCGCGTCGACCGTGGTGTGGGCGTCGCTCGCCAGCGTCACGTCCAGGCCGAGGGTGATGGCGCGGCGGCAGGTCGTGTCGACGCAGAGCTCGGTCTGCATCCCGGTCACCACCACGTGGGTCACCTCGAGGCGTCGCAGCTCGTCCCGCAGCGGGGTCTCGTAGAAGGCATCCGACGCGGTCTTGCCGATGACGCGCTCGCCCTCCGCCGGGGCCACCCGCGGATGCAGATGCCACGTCGGCGCCCCGGCCTTGAGCGGCGCGTACGTGGCGTGGTGGTGCTGGACGTGAATGACGGGGACGCCGGCCCGCCGGGCGCGGCCGATGAGCTCGGCGATCCGGTCGAGCACCACGTCCGCCCGGTAGGCGCCCTCGACGAGGCCGATCTGCATGTCGATCACCAGCACGGCGGTCCGGTCGCTCATGGGTGGATCGTCATCATAGCGTGTATGATCGGCGCGAGAGCATGGCGCGCTGGGACCTCCGCTTCTCGCTCGTCGTCGCGGCGAGCCTCGCGGTGCTGGTGGGCCTGGTGGCCGACCTGGCCCTCGACGCGGGCCGGCCGTATCCCGGCTTCTTCGCCGCTCCCGACTTCCGCCTCTTCCCCGCCGAGCGTGACGCGCGGGTCGCGGGCCTGCGGGTGGGCGACCGGCTGGTCGCGGTCGACGGCGCCTCCCCGCTCACCCTCGCCGCGCGGGTGCGAGCCGCCAGCGGGCCGATCCGCTACGACGTCGAGCGGGCGGGCCGGCGCCTCTCCGTCGAGCTGGCGCCGCGCCCGCTCGCCTGGAGCGGGCTCGTCGACCACTTCGGCGTCTACGTGCTCGTCTCCGCGATCATGCTGGGGGTGGGCGCGCTGGTCTACGTGCAGAACCCCCTCGCCGCGCCGAACCAGCGCTTCCTCCTCTACATGTGCCTCTGGGCGATCTCGAACGTGGCGGTCCCGGAGGCGGTGCTGGGCGCGCGCACGTCCGCCGCGACGGTGGTCGGCCTGGTCGCGCCGCTCCTGTCCATCCACGGGTGGGTCTTCTTCCTGACCTATCCGGCCAACGCGGCGCGGGAGCGCTGGCTCGAGCGCCACCGGGTGATCCCGCGGCTCTACCGCGCGGCGGTGATCCTGGGCGTGGTCGGCGCGCTCGCCTACGTGCTGATCGTGTGGCGCGCCCCCGCACTGTTGGTGGACGGTTGGGTCTACCCCGCCTCCGCCGCGGTGCTCTCGCTACTGAGCGCGCTCTCGTTCCCGATCAAGGTCGGCGCGCTGCTCGACACCAAGCGGCGCGCCGCCTCGCCGCTCATCGACCAGCAGACCACGGTGCTGCTGCTCGGCATCGCGATGGGGCTCGGGGGATGGCTCTGCCTGATGCTCTGGCCGCTGCAGCAGCTCTACGCGAGCCCGGTGGATCCCCAGGTGGGCTCGGCCCTGATGCTGCTCTACCCCGCCGCGATCGGCTACGCCACCGTGCGCTACCGCCTCTTCGACGCCACCGTGGTGATCCGGCGCTCGGTCATCTACACCGGGCTCGCCGGCCTGATCACCGGGGCCTACGCGCTGCTGCTCGCGGGGGCCAACGCGCTGCTGGCCCAGGCCGATCTCACCCGGTCGCCCTGGTTCTCGGCCGGGTTCATGTTCCTGGTGGCGCTCCTCTTCAACCCGCTGCGCGAGCGGGTGCGCCGCGCGGTGGACCGGACGTTCTTCCGCGAGCGCTCCGACTACGTCCAGGCGATGCGGGACCTGGCCCGCTCGATGTCGAGCCTGCTCGACCTCGACGAGATCACCCGGCGCCTCACCGCCACCATCGAGTCCACCATGCACGTGCGCGCCGCGCGCCTGCTGGTGGACGGCTTCCCGCGCGACGTGGTGACCGCGCTCGAGGTCGTGCCCGGCGCGCTCTCGCGCTACCAGCTCGCCGCCGATCCCCGCTTCGCGCCCGCGGGGGCCCCCGCGCTCGCCGCCTATCAGGCCCTCGGGGCGGAGGTGGTGGTGCCCCTCCGCTTCCAGGCGCGGCTGCGCGGGCTGCTGGTCCTGGGGGGCAAGCGCTCGGAGGGCGCCTACACCGGTGAGGACCTCGAGATGCTGGAGGGCCTCGCCGACCAGGCCGCGGTCGCGGTGGCCAACGCGGAGGCCCACCGCCAGGTGCTGGACTACGCGCAGCAGCTCGAGCGCAGCCTCCTGATCCGCGGCAGCCTCGCCAAGTTCGTGCCGCGCCGGGTGCGCCAGCTCATCGAGGAGTCGCCGGAGGCGCCGTCGCTCGACAAGCAGGAGACCGACGTGAGCGTGCTGTTCACCGACATCAGCGGGTACACCCGGCTCTCCGCCCGTCTCTCCCCCGACGACCTGGCCGCGCTCGTGGAGCGCTACTTCGGCGCCTTCCTCGACGAGATCGTCGAGCACGGAGGCGACGTCAACGAGACCGCGGGCGACGGGCTCATGGTGATCTTCCACGAGGGCGAGCACGCCCGCGCCGCGGTGGACGCGGCCCGCGCCATCCACCGGCGGGCCGCCGAGATCGGGGCCGAGCTGGCCCCCCGCTTCGAGCCGCTCGCCATGCACGCGGGGGTGAACACCGGGCCCGCGCTCCTGGGGGCCACCAAGATCGAGGGCAGCGCGGGCACCCGCTGGACCTACACCGCCTCCGGCATGACCACCAACATCGCGGCGCGCCTGGCCGCCCAGGCGGGCGACGGGGAGATCGTGATCAGCGAGACCACCCGCGGGCGCCTCGGGGACGGGCTCGCGGTCGAGGACCTGGGCGTGCGCGAGCTCAAGAACGTGGAGACGCCGATGCGGCTCTACCGGCTCCGCTGAGTCGAGTCCCGCCCCCGGGTGGCTTGACGGCGGGGGCGGGCGCCGCTAGAATGGCGCACCGCGATCGACCGCCGACGTCCGGCGTGGAGTCCCGACGGATCCCAGCAGTCCATCGAATCCGAGGAGGAGCCAACACCATGGAACTGACCCGACGTGACCTGCTCAAGGGAGCGGCCGCCCTGGGCGCCGCCGCCGCGGTGCCGCTGACCGCGGGAGGCCCCGCGCTGGCGCAGACCACCCAGAAGAAAGAGCTGGTCACCGCCCAGAGCGGCGACGTGTCGAAGTTCGACCCGCACTTCAGCACCTCGTCCAACGACGTGCGGGTGTCGTTCAACATCTTCGACAACCTCGTCTCGCGCCACCCGGACGGCAAGCTCTATCCCTCGCTGGCCACCGAGTGGAAGCTCGAGGGGCAGACCACGTGGCGGTTCAAGCTGCGGCAGGGGGTCAAGTTCCACAACGGCGATCCGTTCACCTCCGCGGACGCCAAGTACAGCATCGAGCGGACCTACGACCCGGCGGCCAAGACCATGGTGGCCACCGTGCTCGCGACGATCGAGCGGGTCGAGGCGCCGGATCCCGCCACCCTCGTGATCACCACCAAGAAGCCGGATCCGCTGCTCGCCGCGCGGCTCGCGTTCTACGGCGGGCAGATCATCCCCAAGAAGTACGTGGAGTCGGTGGGCAACGACGCGTTCAACGCCAAGCCGGTGGGCACCGGGCCGGTCCGCTTCACCTCCTGGGTGAAGGACGATCGCGCGGTGCTCGACGCGAACCCCGACTACTGGGGCGGCAAGATCGACATGGACCGCTGGGTCATGCGGCCGATCCCGGAGACCGCGCCCCGCATCGCGGCCCTGCTCAAGGGTGAGGTCGACGCGATCACCCAGCTCCCACCCGACCAAGAAGACCGGGTCGCCGCCAACGCCTCCACCCGGGTGGCCGGCGCGCTCTACGCGGGCCTCTACGTGCTCGCGGTCAACAGCAAGCGCCCCCCGCTCGACAACCCGCTGGTGAAGCAGGCCCTCTCGCTCGCGATCGACCGCGAGGCGATCGTGAAGGAGCTGTGGCGCGGGCGCGGCATCGTCCCGGGCGGGCCCATCGCCAAGGGCGACAACCACTTCGACGCGAGCCTGCCCCCGCTCGCCTACAACCCGGCGGAGGCGAAGGAGCGGCTCAAGAAGGCGGGCTACAAGGGCGAGGAGGTCTTCATCGAGACCACCGTCGCCTACGTGGCCCAGGACAAGGCGATGTCGGAAGCCATCGCCGCGATGTGGAAGGACGTGGGCGTCAACGTCAAGGTGGAGGTGATCGAGTACTCGGTGCGGGCCCAGAAGAACCGCGAGAAGAGCTTCAAGGGCGTGTTCTGGTCCGATCCGACCTCCACCCTGAGCGATCCGGACGGGATGATGTGGCGCCTCCTCGGTCCGGGCGGTCCCCAGGACTACTGGCGCGAGGCCAAGTTCGACGAGCTGGGCAACGCGGCCCGCTTCAGCGTGGACGAGAAGTTCCGCGGGCAGGCCTACAAGGACATGACCAAGATCTTCCTCGAGCACTTCCCGTGGCTGCCGGTCATCCAGCCCTACGAGGACTACGGCATCCAGAAGTACATCGACTTCACGCCGAACCCGAACCAGCAGTTCGAGATCCGTCGCTTCAACTTCAAGTTCCGCCGCGCGTAGAGTCGGTCCCCCTCACCCTGCCCTCTCCCCCGGAACGGGGGAGAGGGTGGCGGCGAGGTCCCCGCTATGCGCGGATTCGTCCCCTTCCTCGGCCAGCGTCTCGTCCGCGCCCTCATCGCGCTCTGGATCGTGTCCACCGTGGTGTTCGTGGTCATGCGCCTGTCCGGCGACCCGGTGCCGCTGCTCCTGCCCCCCGACGCGCCCACCAGCGAGATCCTGCGGGTGCGCCGCGAGCTGGGCCTCGACAAGCCGCTCCCCGCCCAGTACGTGATCTTCCTCGGCAACCTCGCCCGCGGGGACTTCGGCCGCTCGATTCACTTCCGCGAGCCCGCGCTCGACGTGGTGCGCGGCTACCTCGCGGCCACCCTCGAGCTGGGCCTCACCGCCTTCGTGCTCGCCACCGTCATCGCGGTGCCGATCGGCCTCTTCTCCGCGATGCGCCGCAACACCCTGGTGGACCACGTGGCGATGGGCCTGGCCCTGATCGGGCAGTCCGCGCCGACCTTCTTCCTCGGCATCCTCTTCATCCTGCTCCTCTCGCTGAAGGCGGACCTCTTCCCGACCTCCGGCCGCGGCGACTGGCGCAACCTGGTGCTGCCCGCGCTCACCCTCGGGGCCTTCACGATGGCCTCGATCGCGCGGCTGACCCGCTCCGCGGTGCTCGAGGTCCTGCGCGCCGACTACATCCGCACCGCGCGCGCCAAGGGGGTGGCGGAGGTGTGGGTGGTGGCCAAGCACACCCTGAAGAACGCGGCGATCCCGATCGTGACCATCACCGGGCTCCAGTTCGGGACCCTGCTGGGCGGGGCGGTGGTCACCGAGACCGTGTTCTCGTGGCCCGGCATCGGCCGGCTCGCGGTGCAGTCGATCTACAACCGCGACTACGCGGTGGTGCAGTGCACCGTGTTCCTCGCCGCGCTCATGTTCGTGGTGATCAACTTCTTCGTCGACCTCGTCTATGGCGTCCTCGATCCCCGCATCCGCGCCGGCTGACGCGGTGCTGCCCGCGCCGGTCGCCCGGCCGACGGCCCGGCGACACCGGACCCCGGGCCTGGTGTTGCTCGGGGTCGGCTTCGTGGCCCTGCTGCTGGTGGTGGCCGCCGCCGCGCCCGTGATCGCGCCCCAGGATCCGATCCGCCAGAGCCTGCGCGGACGCCTGAGCCCGCCCACCTGGAACGGGTCCGACGGGAAGGCCCACCTGCTCGGCACCGATCACCTGGGGCGCGACGTGCTCTCGCGGGTGATCTGGGGCTCGCGGGTGTCACTCGTGATCGGCTTCGCCGCGGTGCTGGTGGGCGGGCTCCTCGGCTCCGCGGCCGGGCTCGCGGCGGGCTTCAGCCGCGGGCGGATGGACGCGATCGTCATGACCCTGGCCGACGCCCAGCTCGCGTTCCCGTTCATCCTGCTCGCCATCGGCATCATCGCGGTGCTGGGCCCGAGCTTTCCCACCCTGGTGGTGGTGATCGGCCTCTCCGGCTGGGTCTCCTACGCGCGCATCCTGCGCTCGCAGGTGCTGGTGCTGCGCTCGCGCGAGTTCGTGGAGTCGATCCACGCCCTCGGCGGCTCGCTCGCCCGCGTGGTGCTGCGCCACGTGCTCCCCAACGTGCTCTCCTCCATCGTGGTCATCGCCACCCTCGAGCTGGCGCGGGCCATCGTGCTGGAGGCCACGCTGTCGTTCCTGGGCCTGGGCATCCAGCCGCCGACCCCGTCGTGGGGCGGGATGGTGCAGGAGGGGCGCGAGTATCTCGACTCCGCCTGGTGGATCTCTACCTGTCCCGGGATCGTGCTCATGGTCACCTCCATCGTGGTCAGCCGCACCGGCGACTGGCTGCGCGACGTGCTGGACCCGACTCTCCGCGGAGAGTAGGGCCGAAAGGACCTCCGTCATGCCGGTCACCGCATTGATCGAGTACGGGACGGCCAGCCCCGAGGTGCGCGCGGTCTACGACGACATCATGGCCACGCGCAAGACGGACTGGATCAACAACTTCTGGAAGGCGCTCGCCAACGATCCGCCCACGCTGCGCCGCACCTGGGAGTCCATCAAGCAGATCATGGCCGCGGGCGCGCTCGACCCGCTCACCAAGGAGATGGTCTACCTCGCGGTCAGCGCGGCCAACGGCTGCGACTACTGCATCGCCTCCCACACCGCGGGGGCGCGCCGGGCGGGCATGAGCGAGGCGATGCGGGGCGAGCTGCTCGCGGTGGTGGGCATGGCCTGCCAGACCAACGCGCTGGCCAACGCCTATCAGGTGCCGGTGGACGAGCGGTTCCGCGACCCGGCCTGAGGGTCGGCCCCGCGCTCGAGGCGCAGGTCGGCCAGGGTGTGGCCGGCCAGCGCGGCGAGCACCACCGCGCCGCCCATCAGCGACGGCAGCCCCGGGTTCTCCCCGAGCGCGAGCCAGACCCAGACCGGGCCCAGCACGCTCTCCAGCACCGCGATCAGCGAGGCCTCGGCCACCGGGATCCGTCGCGCGCCCGCGGTGAAGAGGATCATGCCGAGGCCAAGCTGGCCCGCCCCGAAGAGGGCCAGCAGCAGGAGGTCGCGCCCGGCCGCGGAGGCGGGGAGGGCGGAGGTCGCCGCGATCGCGGCGGTGAGCCCGGCGGCGAGGGCGGCGGCGGGCAGCATCTGCACCTGGCGACGCCGCCGGAGGAGCACGGTGGCGAGCGCGAAGGTGAGCGCCACCGCGAAGGCGAGGAGGTCGCCGCCGATCGAGCCGCGGACCGGCGTGGAGTAGAAGTAGCGCGAGACCATGATCGCGCTGCCCGCCAGCGCCACTCCCATCGCCAGCCAGGTGCGGCCCGCCACCCGCTCGCCCATCCAGATCCACCCGAGGAACCCGGCCATGAACGGGCTCAGGCTCTGGATGATCAGCACGTTCGCGACCGAGGTGCGGTGGAGCGCCATGATGAAGCAGGTGGAGCCGATGGCGAAGCAGACCGCCATGCCGACCCCGGTCGCGCCCATGCGCGCGAAGACGCCCGGGGTGCGCCGCCCCTCGCGCACCGCGGTGACCGCGAGTAGGAACGCGGCGCAGAACACCCCGCGCCAGAACACGGTGGTCCACGGGTCGGTGCCCACCGAGCGCGCCATCAGCCCGCCGAGGCTCCAGGAGATCGCGGCCGCCGCCACCAGGATGCGGCCGCCGCGGCGGTAGCGCGAATCGTCCAGCGGCGCCGGCGCGCTCATCGGGCGCGCTTGGCGAGCGTGTTCCGCCCCGCGTGGAGCACGGCCGCGCCCGCGACGAGGAGGAGGGCGGCGACGGTCACCGGCACAGGGTAGGGGTTTCCCCCCACGAGGCCAAGCGTTTACTATGGAGAGCGCCTCCATGGCCTATTCCCTCCGGCTCGTCGAGGACCGGCTCGCCGCGAACGCGGCGGCGCCCCTCGCGCGCGCCCCCCGCGTGCTCTACGCGGTCGAGGGCGCGCTCCTCGCCGCCGGCGCCGCCGATCCGGCCGCCGCGGTGGGACCGGGCGCGGACGGCGTCCGCGCCGCCGGCGCGCCCGCGCGCGTCTACCGGGTCGAGCTGGTGCGGCAGCCTCCGCCGCCCGCGGGCGCCCGCGTCCTGCTCGAGCACCCGATCGACCTGGCCGGCGGCTCGGACTGGCTGATGCGCTGTGACCGGGTCGACTTCGATCCGGGCGGCGTCGCGCCGCCCCACCGGCACCGGGGCGGCGGCATCCGCTGCCTCCTGCGCGGCCGCCTCGAGGTCACGGTGGGCGACGGCGCCCCGCGGGCGGTCGCCCCCGGCGAGGCGTGGTTCGAGAGCGGGCGCGAGCCGGTGCTCGCGGTCGCCGCGCGCGACGAGGAGACCAGCTTCATCCGCGTCTCGATCCTGCCCGCCGCGATCCGCGGGCAGTCCTCGATCCTCTACGTGGATCCCGCCGCCGCGGCGGGGGGGCGCCCGCGGCGCTACACCGTCTACGTGGACGAGCCGATCGCCCTCTGACCATGCGCGTCCTGATCCTGAGTGCGAGCTACGGCTCCGGCCACGCGGAGGCCGCGCGCAGCCTCGCCGGCGCCTTCGTGAGCCGCGGGGCCGAGCCGGTGGTGGTGGACCACTTCCGCGAGCTGGTGCATCCGGTCTTCGCGCGGGTGAGCGGGGCGATCTACTACTGGCTGCTGCGCCACGCCCCGTCGGTGTGGGCCCTCGGCTACACCTTGGGCGATCGGATGGGGCCCGACTCTCCGCTCGGCCTCGGCGTGCCGCGTCTCGGCATGGTCCGCCTCGGGCGGCTGCTCGAGACCATGCGGCCCGACGCGGTGGTGACCGTCCACGCGACCCCCGCCGCCGCGATGGCCGCGCTCGCCGCGTCGGGCCACGCCCTGCCGCCCCACACCACCGCGGTCACCGACTTCGTGGCCCACAGCCAGTGGATGCCGCGGCCGGTGGACCGCTACTGCGTGGCCGCCGAGGAGGTGCGGAACGAGTTCGTGGCGCGCGGCATCCCGCCCGACCGCGTGATCGTCACCGGCGTCCCGGTGCGCGCGGAGTTCTCGCGTCCGGTCGAGACCATCGCGGCCCGGCGCGCGTGGGGGCTGGCTCTGGGTCTCCCCACCGTGGTCGCGATGGCGGGCACCCAGGGCTCGCTCGGCCGTCTCCACGACGTGGTCCGCGTGCTGCTCTCGCGGGAGCGACCGCTGCAGGCGGTGGTGGTGGCGGGGCGCGACGAGCGCCTGCGGGCCCGCCTCGCCCACCTGGCCGCGGGCAGCCCGGTGCGGGTGGTGGGCTACGTGGAGGACGTGCGCACGCTGCTGGCCGCCGCGGACCTCCTGGTGACCAAGGCGGGCGGGATGACGCTCGCGGAGGCGACCGCGACCGAGGTGCCGCTGCTCCTCTACGGCACGCTGCCCGGCCAGGAGGTCGGCAACGAGCGCTTCGCCTCGCGCGCCGGCATCGCGCTGGTGGCGCGCTCCCGCGGCGAGCTGGGCCGGCTGCTCGACCGCGCCCTCACCGATCCCGACACCGTGGAGCGGATGCAGGGCTCGCTGCGCCGGCTCCGCCGCCCGGACGCGGCGGCTCACATCGTCGACCTCGTCCTCGACCAGATCGTGACGCGTCGCCGGAGCTAGAGTGTCGCAGTTCACCTTCTGCTTCGAGAGCGGGGACCGCGCGCTCCGGGATGGGCGCTACGCGGACGCCGAGCAGGCGCTCGCCGCCGCGCTGGCCCTCGATCCCCGCAGCGTCAAGGCCCAGTTCAAGCTCGGCCTCACCCTCGAGCGTCAGCGCAAGTGGGCCCCCGCCGAGACCGCCTTCCGCGCCGCCATCCGCGGCAAGCGCGATCACGCCACCGCGTGGCTGCGACTCGCCGCGGTGTGCCGCCGCCTCGGCAAGGCTCGCGAGGAGGAGACCGCCGCGCGCGAGGCGGTGCGTCTGGCCCCGCGCAGCAGCGAGGCGCATCACGCCCTCGCGGTGACCCTCGGGCGGCTCGGGCGCGCGGAGGAGGCGGTGGCCGCCTTCGAGGAGACGATCCGCCTCGCCCCCTCGAGCGCGGTCGCCCACGCCGGCCTCGGCGCGGCGCTGGCCGCCCTCGGCCGGCACGGCGACGCGGCGACCGCCCTCGGCCGCGCTGCGCGTCTCGATCCCACGTCCTTCCGTGTACACCTCCAGCATGCCGAGGCCCACCGGCGCCAGCGGCGCTGGGGCGAGGCGGCGGCGGCCTACCGCGCGGCGGCCGCGCTGCGGCCCGGGGAGCCCGCCCTCCACGGCCGCCTCGGGCTCATGCTCGAGCGGCAGCGCCGCTATCACGAGGCGGTCGCCGCCTACACCCGCGCGGCGCGGCTCGACACCACGGGCGCGCGCTGGCGGGCGCGCCTGGGCGGCGTGCTCGAGCGCCAGGGACGATACGGCGACGCGGAGGCGGCCCTGCTCGAGGCGCTGCGCCGGGAGCCCGACCGCCTCGACGCGCACCTGAGCCTCGCGACGATCTATCGCCGCCAGGGCAAGTGGAGCGACGAGGCGCGCGTCTACGAGCGGGCGATCCGTCTCAAGCCGGGCGACGCGCACCTCCACGCCGACCTGGGCTTAGCACTCGAGGCCCAGGGGCTGCTGGGCCCCGCGGAGGGACAGTTCCGGCGCGCGGTCGCGCTCGCCCCCGAGAACGCCGACCTGCATGTGGAGCTCGGGATCGCGATGGGCCGCCAAGGTCGCCACGTGGAGGCGGAGGCCGCGCTGCGCGAGGCGGTGCGGCTCAATCCTCAGAATTTGGTGGCTCGGGCGAACCTGGCGCTCGGCCTCGGGCGCCAGGGCCGCCACGCCGAGTCGGAGGCGGCCTACCGCCAGGCGCTCGCGCTCAAGGCGGACGGCGCGCCGCTCCACCGCGGGCTCGGCATGGCGCTCTACTCCCAGGCCAAGCGCACCGAGGCGGAGGCCGCGTTCCGCGAGGCGGTCCGCCTGAAGCCGAGCTACGCGCGCGCCTGGGGCGACCTGGGCGAGCTCCTGACCGAGACCGGCCGCCACGACGAGGCGGTGGAGGCCTTCCGCGAGGCCATCGCGGTGAAGCCCGGGCGCATCGTCTCCCACCGCGGCCTCGGCACCGCGCGGCTCCTCCAGGAGCGGCCCGATCTGGCCGAGGCCGCGTTCCGCGGCGCGCTCGCGCTGCGCCCGGACGATTCGCAGAGCCACTTCGGGCTGTGGACCGCGCTCGAGCGGCAGGGCAAGATCGCGGAGGCGGAGGTTGCGTACCGGGAGGCGATCGCGGTGCGCCCGGAGTTGGCCGAGGCTCACGCCCGGCTCGGAGAGCTGCTGGCCCGCCAGGACCGCTGGCGGGAGGCGGAGGCCGCCTACCGGGAGGCGCTGCGGCGGGCACCGGAGGACGCGCGCTCGCGCGTCGCGCTCAGCGCGGTGCTGCGCCGCGCGCGCGGCTAGGCGTCGGCGGGGTCGATCTCGATGTTGGTGATGCGCAGGTAGCTGACCGCCACGCGCTCCTCGCCCTGCTCGAGCAGCACGCCGTCGTCCGCGATCTGGGCGAGGTTGCCCTTGATCGGCTCGGTGGAGTTCTTCACCGAGATGAGCACCGACCGGCCCAGGTGGCGCTGGGCCTCGGCCTGCCACATCGTCTTCTGCACCTCGTCGAAGACCCCGGCCGCCTGGCGCGCCGCGGAGGCGGCCCGGCTCGCCGCGGTGATCGTGCCGAGGCCGGGGATCAGCAGGCCGCCCGGAAACGCGGCGCCCGGGCCGCCGCCCGGCGCGGCCGCGGCCGGTCTCACCGCCGCGTCGTGCGCGCCGCCCGCGTGCGCGCTCGCTGTCGCCGCGCTCGGGGCGGAGCCCGCCGCATCGTGCTGCTCCTCGAGATAGCGCAGCACCTCGGAGAGGCGCGCCATCAGGTTCGAGAAGATGAAGAGCCCGACCAGCGCGCAGGCCAGCGCCACCCCGAGCCCCATCTGGGCCTCGGTCAGCTTGAGCTGGTTGAGCGCGTAGAGCGTGTAGGTGAAGAGCAGGAGGGGAATGACGGCCGTCAGCGCGAAGACGATGGAGGCCGCGTTCCGGAGGGTATAGGTCCGGCCTCTACTCATGACGCCTCAAATCTAGCGCGCCGGGCCTCGCGCCCCAAGTTTTTGAGAGGGTGGCCCCGGCGGTCACCCCCCGGGCTTTGGGCCCGCGTGATAGTATCCCAGCGCAACCATGAGCCCCACCCGGCGCACCCTGCGCGAGATGCGCGGCTTCGTGTTCGACCTCGACGGGTGCGTCTGGAGCGGCGACGTCCTCACCCCGGGGGCGGCCCAGGTGCTCGCCCTGATCCGCGAGCAGGGCAAGGCCCTCTGCTTTCTCACCAACAACTCGCGCGCGCGGGCCCGGACGATGCAGGCCAAGCTCGTTCGCCTGGGGGTGGAGGCCAAGGAGGCGGAGGTGCTCACCCCGCTCGAGATCCTGGGCGAGGTGGTGGCCGAGCACTGGGGCCCGTCGCGGGTGCTGGCCATCGGCGGCCCCGAGCTGGCCGAGGTCCTGGTCGAGGCCGGCCACGAGGTGGTGCCCCTCGCGCGCTCCCGCGACGCGACGGTGGTGGTGGTCGGCAACGATTTCGACTTCAGCTACGAGCGCCTCACCGCGGCGTCGCGCGCGGTGGCCGGCGGCGCCGCCTTCCTCACCCCGAACATCGACCCGCGGCTGCCCATGGAGAACGGCGATTTCCTGCCCGGCTGCGGCGCCATCGTCGAGGCGGTGGCCACCGCGGCGGGCCTGCGCCCGATCGTGGTGGGCAAGCCCGAGCCCCCGCTCTTCGAGCTGGCCCTCAAACGCATGGGCCTCGGCGTCGACGAGGCGGCCATGGTGGGCGACAGCGTGGACTCGGACGTGCGCGGCGCCCGCCGCGTCGGCATGACCGCGGTGCTGTTCGCGCCCAAGGGAGGTCCGGATGGCGTGGCGCACTATCTGGTCAAGTCGATGTCCCAGCTGAGGCGCCTGCTGGGCGGGTAGGGATGCGCGTCCTCCTGCACTCGGGCGGCCCGCTGGGGCCGGTCGGCCGCGCCGCCCTGCCCGACTTCCTGGG
>DASZJM010000325.1:0-7269 GCA_035948165.1 Candidatus Methylomirabilota bacterium | reverse complement strand
TCCTTGTAGCGGTACCCGCTCTCCGGACACCGCATCACTCCGTTCGAGTCCGGTGACTGGAGGCGGTGCCCGTGCCGGCTCATCCACCCGATCTGGCGGGCTGGATTGCCCACGACCAGCGCGAAGTCCGGGGGGCTCTTGGTGACCACCGATCCGGCGCCGACGAACGCGTAGCGGCCGACCGTGACGCCGCAGACAATCGTGGCGTTCGCACCGACCGTGCAGCCACGTTTCAGGCGGGTGGTCTCGTACAGCGCATGCCGGTTGACCTGAGACCTGGGATTGGACACGTTGGTCAACACACACGACGGTCCGAGAAATACGTCGTCCTCGATGACCGTGCCCGTGTAGACCGACACGTTGTTCTGGATCTTGACGTTGTTGCCGATGACCACGTCGCGAGCCACGAGCACGTTCTGCCCGAAGTTGCACCCGCTGCCGATGCGCGCCCCCGGCATCACGTGGCTGTAGTGCCAGATCTTGGTCCCCTCGCCGATCTCGCAGCCGGCGTCGATGGTGGCGGTCGGATGCGCGGAGTAACGCGGGGCCGGCTCGACGGGCGCGGGGGCAAGCCGCACCGGGCTCCCCCCCCGCTCGAGGGACTGCTGGCAGGCCTCGAGCACCCGCAGCACCTCCACGCCGTTGCGCCCGTCGGTCCGTGGGCGCTGGCGCGTCGCCACGCACTCGAGGAAATGCCGGCACTCCTGGGCCAGGGGCTCCGCCTCGGGGAGCGGGACGGTCTCGGCCTCGGCCTTCACCGCCACCGGCACCCGATCGATCCAGTCCACCCGGTGCGGGTAGAGCTGGAGCTTCTCGGCGGCCAGCGTGTCGTCGAACACCGCCATCTTGCGGTCGCCGACGACGACGAGCTTCTGCTCCTTGAACGGATGCAGCCAGCTCACGAAGATGTGGCCGCGCACCCCGCTGGCAAAGGTCATCATGCTCATCGTGACGTCGGCCAGCTGGTGGCTCAGATAGCTGCCGCCCTGGCACGCCACTTCCACGGGCGCCTCGCCCAGCAGGCGCAGCATGACGTGGACGTCGTGCGGGGCGAAGCTCCAGAGCGCGTTTTCCTCCGTCCGGATCCGACCGAGGTTGAGACGGTTGGAGTAGACGTACTGGATCTTGCCGAGCTCGCCCTTGGCGACCAGGGCCCGGAGGGCCTCGGTGGCCGGGTGGTACTCGAGCAGATGCCCCACCATCAAGATCCGCTCCTGCTTCTCGGCCAGCTCGACCAGCGCCTCGCCTTCCTTCGCGGTCAACGCCAGGGGCTTCTCGACGAAGACGTCCTTGCCGGCCTCCAGCGCCCGGCGGGCGAGCTCGTAGTGCAGGGCCGCCGGCGCGGCGATCGCGCACGCCCGCACCGCCGGGTCGGCGATGGGCTCCTCCCAGTCCGCGGTCAGGCGCGCGTCCGGGTACGCCTTGCCGGCGGCCTCGAGCGCCCGCGGATCGGGATCGCTCACCGCGCGAAGGGCGCCCAGCCGCGCGAAGTTGCGGGCGAGGTTCCGGCCCCAGTGTCCAAACCCGAGCAGCGCGACGTCGGTTGTGTCCATCACTCAGCTTCTCCTGTTCTCGGTGAGGGCTCGTGGGAGCGGAGCCCGGTTCTCCCGCCGCCCGACGGCGGCCTTGTAGACCTCGACCAGCTCGCCGACGGTCCGGGCCCACGTGAGGCGGGCGGCACCCGCCCGGCACGCCTCGCGCATGGCCACGATCGGAGCGCGGTCGCCCGCGAGTCGATCGATGTGGGTCGCGAGCGCGACGGCATCCCCCGGCGTCACGAGAAAGCCGGTCCGACCCTCCTCGATGAACTCGGGAATGCCCCCCGTCCGGGAAGCGATCACCGGCACGCCGTGAGCGAATGCCTCGAGCGTCACGAGGCCGGCGGCCTCCCAGCACAGCGACGGGAAGAGCAGGGCATCGGCCGAGCCGAGAAGCCGCTCCTTCTCCTCTCCCGTCACGAACCCGTGGAAGCGGATCCGCGGATCGCGGCGGGCGGCGGCCCGGCAGGGATCCGCCATCGTGCCCGCCCCGGCGATGTCCAGCGAGGCGCGGGCCGCCGGCGCCCGCCGGAACGCCTCGAGCGCGACCCCGATCCCCTTGTGCGGCTCCAGGCCACCGACGAAGAGAAACCTCACGGGCTCCTCGTCGCGTCGTGACGACCCGGCGGCCATGGCCAGCGGCGGCGCTCCCCACGGCACGACGACGGTGTGCGCCCGGGGGAAGAAGCCGAGCTCCAGGTGCCGCTCGAGCACGAACCGGGTGGGCGCCGCGACGGCGTCGACCCCACCGCTCAGGCGCTCGAGCCAGCCGCTCCGAAGGGCGCACGGGGTGCACTGCCGCTCGCACACGCGGCCGCTCCGCGTCATGCGGACCGCGCGCACGCACGTGAGCGAGTGGTCGTGAAGCGTGTGGACCAGCGGAATCCCCGCCGCGCGCGTCGCCGACCACGCCGCCGCCGAGAGCCCGCCGAGATTGTGCGTGTGCACCACGTCGGGCTTCTCCGCAGCCAGGAGCGACCGCAACCGCCGATACATGACCGGATTCCAGAGGTCGACGAGATGCCAGAGCGGCTTGACGACCCGAGGTCGACTGGGGGCATCCCCGGCCCAGTAGATGTTCGCGGGATCCAGGCGGCACACGCGGACCCCGTCCACGGAGTCCCGGCCGGCGCGGGCCCGCGGTGCGGTGGCCACCGCCATCACCTCGTGGCCGGTAGCCTGGAGCCCCCGGGCCAGGTGGCCGACGACGAGCTCCGCGCCCCCGAGCACATCGGGCGGGTACAGGTTCGACACCAGGCAGATTCTCATGCCGATCGAGGCCCGTCGCCGTCGCCGGCGGGCGGTATCGGCGGGAAGAGGGTGACGATCTTGCTCGCCGGGAACCCCAGCCGGACGAGCTCCGCCACCTGCGGCGCGGGGGGCTCGAACGTGGCGAGCACGATCCCGTCGGCCTCGGCCTCGGTCAGCTCGCTCACCGCCCGCACCGGGAAGCCGAGGAACTGGCCACCCCCCTCTTCGGTGAAGACCCCGACCGGCTCCAGGCCGAACTCCCGCAGCGTGAGATAGGCGAGCTCGGAGGCCTCGCCCGTCCCGTAGAGGGCCACGCGCTTCATGCCGCCGTCCGAGAGCTGGCCCAGGCGCTCCCGCAGGGCCTCCCGAGCCCGACGATAGAGGTCCAGGGAGTGCACGATATAGGCGTAGCTGAGCCGGGTCTTCTCGGTGAAACCCTTCCCGGTCAACACGTATTGCAGCCGCTGACGGGTCCCGGGCTTGCGCGGGAACTCCGTGATTTTGATGAGGCCTTGGCGGGCCAGACGCTTGAGGTAGAGATTGGTCAGCCCGAGGGCGACCCCCAGCCGATGCGAGAGGTCCCGCTGGGTCAGGGGCCGGCCCTCGCCGATGGCGGTCAGGATCTCGAGGTCACGCTGGCCCTGGCGCTCCATGGCAATGTTCAAAAATTGAACACAGGGGTGTTGGCGCGTCAAGAAAAAAAGCGTGGTCTTCGGAGGCCTCGGGCGGGAGAGAGGCCGGCCGGCGCAGCTGCCGGCTACAAGGTCACGATGGACCGCCCGGGGCCGCGGTACATTTTCATGGCGTTCCGCGTGTCCACGACGAGCGGAGCGTGGGCGGCGATGGCGGCGTAGTCGAAGCGCGAGTGGTTGGTGAGGATGAGGACGCAGTCGGTCGCCGTCAGAACGCCGGGAGACGGCTCCACGGCGGCGAGCTTGAGGCTCTCCAGGGTGAGCTGCGGGACGAAGGGGTCGGCATAGGCTACGCGCGCCCCCTTCTGAGCCAGCATCTCGATGATCTCGAGCGCGGTGGACTCCCGGATATCGTTGACGTCTGGCTTGTACGTCACCCCGAGCACGAGAATGGAGGCCCCGCGGACCGCGCGGCCGTGGTCGTTGAGGGCGTCGGTGAGCACGGTGACCACGTGCTCGGGCATGGCGCGGTTGATCCGGTCGGCGAGCGCGATGAACTGGGCCTCGTAGCCGGTCAGCCGCACCTTCCAGGACAGGTAGTGGGGATCCACGGGAATGCAGTGGCCGCCGATCCCCGGTCCCGGGTAGAAGGCCATGAAGCCGAAGGGCTTGGTAGCGGCGGCCTCGATGACTTCCCAGGGGTCCACGCCGATCTTGCGGCAGGCGAGCGCGAACTCGTTGGCGAGGGCGATGTTCACGCTGCGAAAGGTGTTCTCGAGGAGCTTGGCGGTCTCCGCCACCCGGGGGCTCGAGGCCCTGAAGACGCTCGCGGTGACGTGGCCGTACAGGGCCGCCGCGAGGTCGGTGCACGCGCGCGTCACGCCCCCCACCACCTTGGGGATGTTGGCGGTGGTGAAGCGCTGGTTGCCCGGGTCGACCCGCTCCGGCGAGAAGGCCAGGAAGAAATCGGTCCCGATCACGAGCCCGCGGGACTCGAGTCGCGGCTGGATCACCTCTTCGGTCGTCCCCGGATAGGTGGTGCTCTCGAGCACCATGAGCTGCCCCTGACGGAGGTGGGGGAGGAGGTGCTCGAGCGCCGACAGGATGAACGAGATGTCGGGCTCCTTGCTTTTCCGGAGCGGCGTGGGCACGCAGATGACGATGGCGTCGACCGCTCTGGTCTGGTCGAAGGTGGTGGACGCGGTGAGCATCCCCGCCGCGACCAGCGGCCCGAGGGCATCGCTCGGCACATCCACCAGGTAGGATTCGCCCCGGTTGAGGCGGTTGACCCGCTCCAGGTCGAGATCGATACCGCGCACGGCGAGACCGGCCCGGGCGAGCTCGAGCGCCAGCGAGAGCCCGACGTAGCCCATGCCGACCACCGCGACCTGGGCGGTGCGCTCCCGGATCCGTCGCTCCAGCCCAGCGCGCCAGTCGGACATGACCGCCATCTTAGGGTACGTGACGCGGTGGAGCAAATCCTTGCGTACCGTATAATCCGGACGGCGTGTATCGACCCTGGATCGGCCTGCTCGCGCTGTTGACCGCGCTCGGCATCGTGGTGGCGATCTGGACCTCCATCGACCGGCGGCCGGCCGAGTGGGACTACGCCAACCACCTGGGTCGGGCTCTCGACTGCTACCGGATCCTCTCCGACCCGGGCCGTGACCGGCTCCGAGAGATCATCGAGGCCTCGGCCTTCTATCCTCCGGTGGTCCAATGCGCCGCGGGCCTCCTCTACTTCGTGTTCCCGGTGGTCCCCCTGACCGCTCAGTCCGTGATGCTCGCTTACCTCGCGGTGGCGCTGATCGCGGTGTTCGCGCTCGGTGCGCGGCTCTGGGATCCCGCCGCGGGGCTCATGGCGGCGTTCCTGCTCGGCACCGCGCCCTTCGTCGTCTTCTCGCTGCTCAACTTCCAGCTGGATCTGCCGTTGATGGCGATGGTGGCGCTGGCGCTCTACGCGCTCGTTTGCACCGATCACTTCTCTCACCGGGGCTGGAGCATCGCGTTCGGCGTGGCCGTCGGCCTCGGGATGGTCACGAAGCCCCCGTTTGCCGCGTATGTGCTCCCGCCGCTCCTGTGGGCGGCATACCACGCCCTCCGTGCCCCGGACCGCCGCCGCCGGCTCGGGCTCCTCGCCCTGGCGCTCGTCCTCGGAGGAGGGCTCGCGATGCCCTGGTACGGGCCCCGGCTGCTGAGCCTCCCCATGCAGATCTCGAACCGATCCTTCAAGCAGGCCGCGGAGTCGGGGTATCCGGAGACATTCACCCGCGAGGCGCTCCTCTACTACGCCCGCGTGCTGCCGACCCAGTTCGGGATCCCGGCGGCGTTGCTGTTCGCCTGGGGCGCGGTGGCCATTCGCAGGCAGCGCTCGATCCGGACCCTGCTCTGGGCCGCCATCGTTCCCTTCGCGCTGTTCTCCCTGATCCAGAACAAGAACCTGCGATACACGCTGCCGATCCTTCCCGCCGCCGCGCTCGTCGCCACGGCCGGATGGCGCAGCCTCGACCCACGATGGCGCCGAGGCCTGGCCTGGGTGTGCGGGTGCGTGGGGGTCGCTCAGGTCTCCATGGTGGCGTTCCTGTTCCCGGCTCCGCCGCAGATCCCGGGGCTCTCGCTTCCCATGGTGTTCGCGCTGCCGCCGAGCCGCGCGGATTGGCAGCATGCGCGGATCCTCGCGGACCTCGAGCGGTTGAGCGGAGGCGCCGCGGCCACGGTAGCGGTGGTGCCGAACCACAACTTCTTCTCCGTCTCCAACTTCCGCTACGAGAGCGCCCTCCGGCGCCTGCCCCTGCTGATGACCCGCCCATGGAGCGACGCGCCGCTCGGCGTCGAGTTCGTGATCCTCAAGACGGGGTCGCAGGGTCCGAGCTTCTCGGTGGCCCGGGCCGAGCGCATCACGAAGGCATTTGCCGGCGGCGACCCGTACCTCGCCGAGATCTTTCCCGTCGTGACCGAGTATGCGCTGCCCGACGGTAGCCGAGGCATCCTGCGCAGACGCCGCATCGAGCCCCTCCCCGAAGCCTCGGCCCGCGCGCTCGACCGCCGCCTCCGCGACGCGCCGGAGCAGCTCATCGGGACAGACCTCCGCGACCCGGTCGGTCTGCGGGTGCAGCTGGACTACCGGCCTCGAGCGCTCGTCCGCGGCGAGGTGGGTCGCATCTCGATCGAGGCCGATTCGGTCATCGTCGGCGAGCTCAAGCGCACGGACCGCGCCCCGCTCCGCGTCCGCGAGGCGCGTCTGGAGGTGGAGGGACTCGTCTTCAATCCCAGGCGGCTGTCAGAGATCGGACAGCTCGAAGTGCTCGACGTCACGGCGCTGCGCATCAAGCATCTGGTCGTCACCGAGGACGATCTGCGCGACTTCCTGCGGGGTCAACCTCCCGGGGGCGTGACGGTGCGACTCACCGACGGCGCGGCGGACGTGCAGGTCCGCGGCCTCGGCCCCCGAATATCGGCGCGCATCGGGCTCCACGCCAGCGCAACGGGGAGCCCGTTCGCGCTCACCGCCGAGCGCGTCAAGCTCGGACCGCTACCCGTGCCCGACTCGCTGACCAGCTGGATAGTGCGGCAGTTCGACCCGAGCCCGGCGCTTCGCCGGCTGCCGATCACGGTCATCCTGAACCCGATCGCGATCAGGCCGGGCCGAATTGAGATCGGCCCTTGACGGCTACGCGGCCAGCTTCACCTTGTCGCCGACCAGGCGCGCCAGCCGGAGCAGCATGAGCACCCGGATCACCACCCACGACGGATCGAACTCGAAGCGGCCCATGCTGAACTTGGGGCTCGAGGGATAGGCGTGGTGATTGTTGTGCAGGCTCTCCCCGCCGGTCAGCCACGCGAGGACG
>DASZJM010000324.1:0-7232 GCA_035948165.1 Candidatus Methylomirabilota bacterium | reverse complement strand
CCGACTCACGCCCTTGTCGTCGGTGTAGCGCCACTGCGCGTCCGCGTGCCCGGCCGAGAGCAGCAAGCCCACGCCGAGCGCACCCGCCATCGCCAATCGCCGCATACGGTCATGTCTCCTGTGAACGGTGGTGAGCTAGCTGCCTGACCGTAAAGGCAAGAGCCGCACCACGAGCGATCCGTCGGCGAATCGCCGGGTTAGCCGGGCTCCGCAACGATTGCACCTGGACGCGTCCCCCCAGGCCCAGCAGGGAATTGCCCAGGTTGGCGACCACCGCGGCCAGCGCCCGGCCCGCGCGGCCGGGGCCGCGCGTGGCTCCGGCGCTTACTGGACCAGGGCCCGCAGCCGCGCGAGCGCGTCGGCGCCCTCGAACTGGAGGGTCCGCAGGCCCACCGCCGCGGCGCCCTCGACGTTGTCGGCGCGATCGTCGACGAACAGCACGTCGGGAGCGGGCAGGCCGAGGCGCTCCAGGCAGAGGCGGAAGATTCGGGGATCCGGCTTCGAGAGGCCGACCTCGCAGGAGATCACCACCGCGTCGAAGCACGTCTCGAGCGGATGGTCGGCCCGCACGCGCGCCATGACCTCCGGACCGCCGTTCGAGAGGACCGCGGTGCGCCCGCCCGCGGCGCGGAAGCGGGCCGCGAGCGCCCAGACCTCGTCGTGCTGAACGCTCCAGGAGGCGACGTCGGTCGCGATCAGCCACTCGAGCTCGTCCGGCGCCAGGGCGCCCGGGCGGACGTCGTCGGCGACGCGCTGCCAGTAGCGGGCGGCGGGGAGATCGGCGTCGTAGGCGTGGCGGTGCTGCCAGTAGGCGGCCCGGAAGGCGGCCGCGTCGCCGCCGAGCCGGCGCGCGGCCTCGTCCATCCACGTCTGGTCCTGGGGGCGGCTCAGCACGTTGCCGTAGTCGAGGATGAGACCGGCGGGCCGGGCCATGCGCTCGATGCTACGCGATGCGGCCATGTTACGATGCGGCGAATCACATCGCTCCACCCGAGGGAGGCGCGCGCCGTGTCCACGCAAGACGAGACGCTGGTGACCCGCGACGGACCGGTGGTCACGCTGACCTTCAATCGCCCCGAGGCGCGCAACGCCATGACCTGGGGCATGTACGATCGGCTCTACCAGGTCTGCGAGGAGGTGGACGCCGACGACTCGGTGCGCGTGCTCGTGCTGCGGGGCGCGGGCGGCAAGGCCTTCATCGCCGGGACCGACATCAGCCAGTTCAAGGTGTTCGAGCGGGCGGAGGACGGCATCGCCTACGAGCGCGACGGCGACAAGCGCATCGCGCGGCTCGAGGCGGTCGGCAAGCCGGTGGTGGCGCAGGTCGAGGGGTTCGCGGTGGGCGGCGGCTTCCGCATCGCCACCGCGTGCGACCTGCGCATCGCCACCCCCGCCGCGCGGTTCGGGGCGCCGATCGCGCGCACGCTCGGCAACTGCCTCTCGATGGCCGCGTACGCGAGCTTCGTGGACGTGTTCGGGCCCTCGCGGCTCAAGGAGCTGATCTTCACCGCGCGCCTGCTCACGGCCGAGGAGGCGCACGCGGCGGGTTACGTGCACGAGATCGTGGCCGCCGAGCAGATCGGGGCGCGGGTGACCGCGCTCGCGCACCAGCTCGCCGAGCACGCCCCGATCACGCTCCGGGTGACCAAGGAGTCGATCCGCCGCCTCGCGGCGAGCCGCCCCCTCCCGGACGACGAGGACCTGATCGCCACCACCTACACGAGCGCGGACTTCCGCGAGGGCGTGCAGGCGTTCCTCGAGAAGCGCAAGGCGCGGTGGACCGGCCGATGATCCGCTCGGTGCCGGGGCGCACGCCGCGGGTGCACCCGGAGGCCTACGTGGACCCGGCGGCGCAGGTGATCGGCGACGTGACCATCGACGCGGGGGCCAGCGTGTGGCCGTTCACGGTGCTGCGGGGCGACCAGGACAACTACGTCACGCTCGGCCGCAACTCCAACGTGCAGGACAACTCGGTGCTGCACGTCACGCCCGAGTTCCCGTGCATCGTGGGCGCCAACGTGACCATCGGCCACCGGGCGGTGGTGCACGCGTGCACCGTGATGGACAACGTGCGCATCGGCATCGGGGCGGTGGTCCTGACCGGCGCGGTGGTGGAGGAGTGGGCCCAGGTCGGCGCGGGGGCGGTGGTGCCCCCCGGCAAGGTGGTGCCCGCGGGCTGGCTCGTGATGGGGGTGCCGGCCAAGCCGGTGCGCAAGATGAGCCAGGACGAGCTCGACGACATCGCCCGCAACGCCACCGAGTACCTCGACCTCTGGCACCGCGACTACCGCGGATGATGGCGTAGGCTGGCCGCGTGGGATACGTCGAGCGGCACCTGCTGGCGGGCGAGCGCGTCGTGTACAAGACGCGGCTGCACTGGATCCTGTTCCTGCGGCCGGCGCTGGTGGTGGTGGCCGGTATCGCGCTGGCGCTGGTGCTGCGGCCGGTGCAGGATCCGCCGTGGCTCTGGATGATCGGCGCTGGGCTCGGGGTGATCGGGCTCGCGTGGGCCTTCGTGCACTACGTGGAGCTGATGACCTCCGAGTTCGCGGTGACGAGCAGCCGCCTCATCCTGAAGGTCGGCCTGATCTCGCGCTACACCACCGAGCTGCTGCTCACCAAGGTGGAGACCATCGGAGTGCAGCAGGGGCTGATCGGCCGCATGCTCGGGTACGGCGATCTCACCGTGACCGGCACCGGGGGCGCCCGCGAGGTGTTCCGGCGGGTGCGCGACCCGATCGGCTTCCGCAACCACGTGCAGCAGGCCTCGATCGGCTCGACTGCGGGGCCGGGCGCAGGCTGAGCGGCGGGTCGCCCTACCTCGCGCCCGGCGGCGCGCCCTCGTCGCGCGCGACCTTGATGTCCGGGCTCTGGTCCCGCAGGATCGTCGGGCTCATCACCATGGTCTCGATCACGGTGCGCGGGGGCAGGGTCGCGCAGAGCAGGATGGCGCGGGCCACGTCGTCGGCGTGCATCATGGTCGAGCGCGCGGCGGCGTCGGGCCGGAGTGGCCGGTTGTCGAGGATCGGGGTGTCGACCTCGGCGGGCATGATGGTGGTCGCGCGGATGCCCTTGTCGCGCAGCACGTTGTGGACGTGGCCCATGAGGTTGAGCACCGCGGCCTTGGCCGCCCCGTAGGGCGCGCCGCCGATCAGGCCGGGTCTGAGCGCCGCGAGCGAGCTGATCGTGATGATGGTGCCGCCGCCGCGCTCGATCATGCTCGGGAGCACCGCCTGGGTGAGCGCGTAGACCCCCGTGAGGTTGACCGCCAGCACGCTGTCCCACTCCGCCTGCCCGACCCAGCGGATGTTGCGCGCCCGGCTCGAGTGCCCGGCGTTGTTGACCAGGATGTCGGCGCGCCCGTACTGGGCGACCGTCCACTCCGCCAGCGCGCGCGCCTCCGCCGCCTTCTCCACGTCGCAGGCGCGCGCCACCGCGCGGCCGCCCGCCTTGGCGATCTCGCCGACCACCGCGTCGAGCGGCGCCTTGCGCCGGCCCGCCACCACCACCTGCGCGCCCTCGGCGGCCAGCATCAGCGCCGCCGAGCGGCCGATGCCGCTGCCGCCGCCCGTCATGATCGCGACCTGACCGTCGAGGACTCCCATGAGGCTCCCTCCGCCCGGGACGCCCGGCACCTCAGCGCCAGGCCCACACGGGCTGTTCGAAGTGGTTCACGCGGGTGGCGCGTCCGTGGACGACGACCTCGCGCATCTGGTAGAGCACCGCCGCGGTCGGCGCGTGGATCAAGGTGCCGAGCAGGGGAAGCTGGATCACCGGGCGATCACTCTCCGGGATGCGGATCAGCCGCGGCACGTCCGGGCCCTCGAGGTCGTCGAGCGGCACCCGGAAGATCTTGGCCACCTCCGCCGGGTTGGGCACCAGCTCGTGCTCGGGCTCGGCCCACACCACCACCGGGGTGATGATGTAGCCGGAGCGGGTGCCGTAGTCGTCGAGCCCGCCGAGCAGCGTGCTCTCGTCGAGGGAGAGGCCGACTTCCTCCTGCAGCTCGCGCAGGGCCGCGCGCTCCGCGCTCTCGCCCGGGTCGACCCGCCCGCCGGGCAGCGCCCACTGGCCGGTGTGGCGCCGCAGGGTTGCGGCGCGGCGGGTGATGAGAAAGCACGGCCGCCCCTCCGCGTTGGGCAGCAGGACCAGGGCGACCGCGGCCCGCCGGCGCCCATCGTCGGGCAGGGCGAGCCGCTCGAAGGCCGCGAGGTTGGCACGCGCCCGGTCGAGGAGCGCGCCGTCCAGCCGCACCGGCACTAGTAGGCCGGCAGCTTCCCGGTCTTGGTGCCGGTCTTGCGCACGATGCCGACTTCCTCGGCGGCCTTGGCCGCCATGTGTCGGCTGTCGCTCGCGAGGGTCACGAACTGGTAGCCCTCCGCGATCATCTTGAGGGCGTAGGTCGCGGTCGCGTTGTGGATGCCCGCGACCACGTTGTGGCGGCGGCACGCCGCCGCGATCTTCTGCTGGGCCTCCACGACCGGCGGGTCGGTCTGGTCGAGGCGGGGCTTGAGGCCCATGGCCAGGCTCAGGTCGGACGGGCCCACGTAGATGGCGTCGACGCCGTCGACGCTCAGGATCTCGTCGAGGTTCTTGAGGGCTTCCGCGGTCTCGATCATCGGCATCACGATGGTCTCGACGTTGGCGTGGTCGCCGTAGTCGCTGCCGGCGTAGAGCGAGGCGCGCACCGGGCCCCAGCTGCGGTAGCCGCGCGGCGGGTACTTGCACGCCCGCACCATCGCCTCCGCCTCCTGCGCGGTGTTGATCATGGGGCAGATGACCCCGTAGGCGCCCGCATCGAGGATCTTCATGAGCCGCGCGGGGTCGTTCCACGGCACCCGGGCCAGCGGCACCACGCCCAGCGTCGAGATGCCCTGGAGCATGCTCACCGCCACCTGGTAGTCGACGACGCCGTGCTGCATGTCGATCGTGAGCGAGTCGAAGCCCTGGTGCGCCATCACCTCGGCCGAGAAGCCGCTCGGGATGGACAGCCACCCGTTCACCACCGCCTCGCCCTTCGCCCAGATCCTCTTCAGCGCGTTCTCTCTCACGTCACTCTCCGATGGGGTCAGGTCTTACATTCCGACATCGCACTGCGGCAAATGTCGGAATGTAAGACCTGACTCCGGCTAGATGACCTTGTCGTTGCGCAGGGTGTCGATGTCGGCCGGGGAGTACCCGAGCTCGGCCAGGATCTGGTCGTTGTGCTCGCCGGTGTCGGGGGCGTGGGTGCGGATCGCTCCCGGGGTGCGCGAGAGCGTGACCGGGGGCGCCTGCACGAGGACCTCGCCCAGCGCCGGGTGCTTCACCGGCACCGCCATCTTCAGATGACGGATCTGCTCGTTCTCGTAGACCTGCTTGACGTCGAGGATCGGGCCCGACGGCACGCCCTTGGCGTTGAGCACCTCGACCCACTCCTGGGTCGTGCGCTTGGCGAATCCCTTCTCCAGCTCCACCGCGAGGGCCTTGCGGTTCTTGGAGCGGTCGGGGGCGGTGCGGAAGCGCGGGTCGTCGAGCAGCGGCTCGGTGCCGAGGGCCTCGCAGAGGCGCCGGAACATGTGCTGACCGGAGGCCGCGATGTTGAGGTGCCCGTCCGCGGTCTTGAACACGCCGGTGGGGATCGCGGTGGGATGGTCGTTGCCGGCCTGAGGCGGGATCTCGTGGCCGATGAGCCAGCGCGCGGCCTGGAAGTCGAGCATGGTGACCATCGCCTGGAGCAGCGAGGTGTGCACCCACTGGCCCTTGCCGGAGCGCTCGCGCTCGAGCAGCGCGACCAGGATGCCCTGGGCCAGGAAGATCCCGGCGGTGAGGTCGGCCACCGGGATGCCCACGCGCACCGGGCCCTGGCCGGGCAGGCCGGTGATCGACATGAGCCCGCCCATGCCCTGGGCGATCTGGTCGTAGCCCGGGCGATCGCGGTACGGTCCGTCCTGGCCGAAGCCGGAGATGCTGCCGTAGATCAGGCGCGGGTTGATGCGGGAGAGGGTCTCGTAGTCGATGCCGAGGCGCGTCTTCACGTCGGGGCGGAAGTTCTCCACCACGACGTCCGACCTCTTGACGAGCCGGTGGATGATCTCGATGCCTCGCGGCGACTTGAGGTCGAGGGTGAGCGAGCGCTTGTTGCGGTGGAGGTTCTGAGAGTCGAAGCCGCGCCGCGGGAAGTCGCCCTCCACGTCCTCGCGCGCCGAGATCTGCACCACGCTCGCGCCCATGTCGGCGAGCTGGCGGACGCAGGTGGGGCCCGAGCGGGCGCGGGTCAGATCGATCACGGTGTAGGGGGCGAGCGGCAGGGTCATCGGGAGCCTCCGGTGGCTGGCATGATCGCGGAGCCGGTCTGCGACTGGGGATTGCGGAGCGGCCAGCGGCCCGCGTCCACCGCGGTGAGGAAGTCGAGCAGCGCGCGGTTGAAGAGGTCCGGGTCCTCGAGATTGATGGTGTGCCCGGCCTTGGGGATGACCACGAGGCCGGACGAGCGAATCTTGCGCTTCATGAAGATGGCCGGCTCGAGGCACGGATCGTCCTCGTCGCCAGTCATGATCAGGGTCGGGACTTCCAAACGGCTCATCGCCGCCTCGAGGTCGAAGATGGACGGTCGTGACATCTGCACCCCTCGCATCGTGAGGGCGTGGCCCTTGGCGGACTGGGCCGCGAACTGGTCGTAGAACTCCTGCCAGCCCTTCGGGTCCTTGTCCATGAACTGCACGCGGGTGGGGCCCTTGGTGTAGAAGCCGGCCACCCCCACCATGCCGTCGGTCTCGAAGCGACGCGCCGTCTCCTCCACGTCCTTCCGGAAGCGCTCGCGCTCGGTGGGCACGCTGCCGTAGCCCGCACCCGCCACCGTGAGCGAGAGGGCGCGGCCGGGATGGCGGAGCCCGAAGTGCAGCACCGCGTAGCCCCCCATCGAGAGTCCGCAGATGTGGGCCTTGGGGATCTTCAGGTGATCGAGGATTCCCAGGATGTCGTCGGCGGCGCGATCCTGCGAGTAGGCCGCGGCCGCGTCGGGCACGTCTGAGGGCGGATAGCCCCGCGCGTTGTAGGCGATGGTGCGGTAGCGGCGGGCGAAGAACCGCACCTGCAGGTGCCAGCTCTGATAGTCGCCCGCGAACTCGTGGACGAAGATCAGGGGCGCGCCCTCGCCCGTCTCCTCGTAGAACAGCTTGATCCCGCCGACGTCGGCGAACGGCATGGCTTGGCTCCGATCCGGGTAACGGTCCTGCGGATTGTACAACAGG
>DASZJM010000323.1:0-4946 GCA_035948165.1 Candidatus Methylomirabilota bacterium | reverse complement strand
GTTGGTGCAGAGGCCTTGGACCGATGCCAAGGCATCGGGCCCGCGCACCTCGAACTCGCCCATGTGGCTGATGTCGAAGAGCCCGACCGCGCGGCGGACGGCGCGATGCTCGTCGATGATGCCGGTGTACTGCACCGGCATGTCCCAGCCGCCGAAGGGAACCATCTTGGCCCCCGCCTTGACGTGGACGTCGCGGAGCGGAGTGCGCTTGAGCGGAGTCATCGGCGCCGTCATCTTACTGGATGCCCCCGGACGGAGCAACGATCGCGTAGCCGCGGCTCTCCATGCAGGCGATCCACGCCCGCTCGAAGCGCGACCGGCCGCCGATGCCGAGCACGCCGCCCGCGATGACTCCCGCCCCCGAGCCCGCGATGAGGCCCTCGCTCGCGGAGCCGGTCGCGGTGGCCGGCGAGAATCCGGTCGCGACCCCGCCGAGCGCGGCCCCCGCCACGCCCAGCGTGAAGATGTGGCGCGCCACGTTGAGGCCCTCGGAGTCGTCGCCGTTGTAGTCCAGGCGATAGCCCACCTCCGCGCGGCAGTCGATGGTGTCGAGCCGCTGCTGGGTGGCGGTCTGCTCCCGCAGGGCGGCGGTGGGCGGCAGCTTGGTCGCCCCGCAGCCCGCCGCGGCCAGCGCGGCGAGCAGTCCCAGCGCGGCCGCGCGCGGAGACATCAGTGGGCGGGCAGCCAGTCGCGCAGCGGCTTCACCTGGCAACCCGCGCGCTCCAGCGCCTCGCGCACCGCGCGCACGATGCGCTCGGCGCCCGGGGTGTCGCCGTGACAGCAGATGGTCTGGACCGAGATGTCGATGTCGACGCCGTCGATGGTGCGCACCTTGCCCTGCGTCGCCATCTGGACCGCCTGCGCCGCGGCTCGGGCCGGGTCGGTGATCAGCGAGCCCGCGGTCTTGCGCGAGACGAGGGTGCCGTCGACCTGGTAGGCGCGGTCCGCGAAGCCTTCCGAGGCGACCCGCGCGCCCATCTTCCGGCAGGTCGCGTCGTAGCGTCCGGAGGCGAGGGTCATCAGGATGAGACCCGAGTCCATCGCGGACTGGCCCGCCGCGGTGGCGAGCGCCTCGTCGGTCTCCATCATCCCGTAGAGAATACCGTGCGGCTTCATGTGCTGGAGCTCCGCCCCCGCCGCGCGCGCCACCTCGCGGAGCGCGCCGGTCTGGTAGGCGAAGTAGTCCTGCAGCTCGCGCGCGCTCACGTCCATCTTGCGGCGGCCGAAGCCCATCAGGTCGGGAAGCGAGGGGTGCGCGCCGAGGGCGACCCCGTGGGCGAGCGCCAGCTCCACCGTCTTGCGCATCACGTGCGGGTCGCCGCCGTGGAAGCCGCACGCCACGTTGGCCGAGCTGATGAGCGGCATGATCGCCTCGTCGGCGCCGAGCGTCCACCGCCCGTACGACTCGCCCATGTCGCAGTTGAGGTCGATGGCCTTGCGAGCCGCAGCCGAAGGCGAGGCGAGCGCATTCGAAAGAGGGGCAAGGGTGGTCATGGTCGCCGCCCTACTCGAGCACCCGCCCGAGCGTCTCCACGAAGCGGTCGACGTCGGCGTCGGTCATGGCGAGCGAGCAGGCGCCGAGGCCGCGCTGGGAGACGAGCACCCCCTCGTTGACCAGACCCATGAAGGTACGGGCGGCCGCCGCCGGGTCCTCCGGGCGGGCCGAGCGGTAGTCGCTCAGCTTCTTCTTGGTGTGGTGCAGCCAGAAGAGCGAGCCCAGGCCGGTGATCTGGCCCGCGTAGCCCTTCTTGCGCAGCAGGCGCCGCACCCCGTCGCGCAGCCGCTCGCCGAGGGCCTCGAGTCGCGCGTAGGCGTCGGGAGTGAGCTGCTCCATGGTCGCGACGCCGCCCGCCATGGTGAGCGGGTTGGCGTTGAAGGTACCGCCGTGGTTGATGCGGCCCTTGCCGTCGCGCGGATCGTAGTAGTTCATCACGTCGGCGCGCCCGCCGAAGGCGCCCACCGCGAGGCCGCCCCCGATGATCTTGCCGAGGGTGGTGAGGTCGGGCCGGATGCCGAAGCGCTCCTGGGCACCGCCCTGACCGACCCGGAACGAGATGACCTCGTCGAAGATGAGCAGGATGCCGAGCCGGGCGGTGACCTCGCGGAGCTTCTCGAGGAAGCCCTCGCGCACCGGGATCATCCCCGCGTTGGCCAGCATCGGGTCGATCAGGAGCGCCGCGATGTCGCTTCCCTGCTTCTCGAGGATCTTCGCGCAGGCGTCCGCGTCGTTCCACGGCAGGACGACCACGTGCTTCAGCACCATCGGGGGCACGCCCGCCGACCACGCCACCGACTTCGGCCGCTTGCGCGAGCCCGCGGTGGCCGGGTCCGGGGCCACGCTCACCAGCACCCAGTCGTGGGTGCCGTGATACGCGCCCTCGAACTTGGCGATCTTGGCGCGGCCGGTGAAAGCCCGCGCGACCCGCACCGCGTGCATGGTGGCCTCGGTGCCGGAGTTGGCGAAGCGCACCACCTCCATGGCCGGGATGCGGCCGGTGAGGATCTCGGCGAGGCGGATCTCGTGCTCGCTCGGGCCCGGGAAGGACATGCCGTGCACCGCGGTGTCCTGGATGGCCTTGACCACCGCCGGGTTGGCGTGGCCCAGGATCAGGCTCGTGTAGTTACCGTTGAAGTCGAGGCGCTCCACCCCGTCGGCGTCCCAGATGCGGGCGCCCTCGCCCCGGGTGATGTAGAACGGGTACGGATCGAAGAAGGTGGTGGTGCGGCTGTTGCCGCCCGGCATGACGCGGAGCGCCTCCTCGAAGAGCTGGCGCGAGCGGGGGGTCTTGGCTTGGTAGTCGGTGATGGCACGCTCGAGAGTCATGGGCTCCTCCTCTGGCCTATTCGATTGCCGCGTCCAGCGCCCGGCGACTGTCCCGAAGCATCGCATGGGCCTCGGCCACTGTCACGCGGCGGAAGGTGAGCCGCCCGCCCGGCTTGAGCTGGGCGATGCGGCCCAGGTCGAACGAGCAGACGGTGGCGATCTTGGTGTAGCCGCCCGCCGATTGGCGGTCGGCCAGCAGCACGATGGGCTGGCCCTCGCCGATGACCTGGATCCCGCCCATCGGCACCCCGTCCGAGACGATGTCGTGGCCGCGGGTGTGCTCGATGAACGGCCCCTTGAGCCGTGCGCCCATGCGGTCGCTCTGCGGGAGCAGCTCGTAGGGTCCGCTCAGGAAGGCGTCGATCCCCGCCGCGGTGAACCGGTCGTCCTGCGGCCCGAGGATCACCGCCACCGTGATCTCGGCGCCGTAGGCCGGCACCCGCCCGGCTCGGACCCGCCGGGCCGGGCCGGGCGCCGCCGCGCCCAGCGGCAGCCGGTCGCCCTTGCGCACCGCGCGGCCCTCGAGGCCGCCCAGGCGGCCGCGCACGTAGGTCGCGCGCGAGCCGAGCACCGGGGGCGTCGCGAGCCCGCCCGCGACGGCCAGGTAGGCGCGCACCCCGCTCCGGGCCGGGCCCAGGCGCAGGACGTCGCCGGCCTTCGCGGGCACCGCCTGCCAGGCCGGCATCGCCGCGCCGTTCAGGGTCGGCGCCACGTCCGCGCCGGTCACCGCGACCAGCCGGTCGTCGGTCAGCTCGAGGCGCGGGCCGACCAGCGTGCACTCGAGCCCGGCCGCCCCGTCGGGATTGCCGACCAGCCGGTTGCCGAGCACGAAGGCGTCGCGGTCCATCGGGCCCGAGGTCGGGATGCCGACGCGCAGGTGCCCGAAGCGGCCGAGATCCTGGACGGTGGTGAGCGGGCCCGGCTCCTGGACGAGCAGGTCGCTCATCGGGCGGCGCCGCCGATCCGCGGCGCGTAGCGGCCGGCCTCGACCAGGGCCGCGATGGCGTCGTACTCGGCGCGGCCGATCGCCTGAAAGCGGACGTGGTCGCCCGCGCGCAGCAGGATCGGATCCGCGGCCTGCGGGTCGTACATGCGGACCGGAGTGCGGCCGAGCACCCAGAAGCCACCCGGGCTCTCCACCGAGTAGATGCAGCACTGGATCCCGCCGATGCTAACGCTGCCCGGCGGGGTCTTGGTCCGCGGGTTCTGCAGGCGCGGGATGGTGAGCCGGTCGGGCATCCCGGTCATGTAGGGCAGGCCGGGGGTGAAGCCGACGAAGTACACGTAGTAGTCGGCCCCGGCGTGCAGGCGCACCACCTCGGCGGGATCGAGGTCGAGCTTCTGCGCGGCGGCCTCCAGCTCGAAGCCGAGCTCGCCCTCGTAGCAGCACGGTAGGTCCACGGTGCGCGCGGGCGGCAGCACCTCCGGCCGCGCGGCCGCCACGAGCTCGCGCAGGGTGCGGCCGAGCGTGTCGTAGTCGAGCACCAGCGGGTCGTAGTAGACGAGGAGGGCGCGGTAGCTCGGGACCGTCTCGCCGACTCCGGGCAGGCCACGCTGCTGGAGCAGGTACTCGAGCGCGAGGACGCGGGCGTTCAGCTCCCGGTCGACCTCGTCACCCAGCTCGACGGACACCGCGCAGTCCCCGCACGGCAGGAGGCGCGGCTCGGGCCAGATCGTCACCGCCGGGGAATCGTCAAATCGCCGCCAGCGCGTGGTTCGGCAGGTCGGTGATGAACATGTGGCCCGGGCTGTGGGTGATCATGAACGAGGGCTTGGAGGCCAGCGCCACCGCCTGCGGGGTCACCCCGCAGGCCCAGAACACCGGCACCTCCCCCGCCTGGATGCCCACCGAGTCGCCCCAGTCCGGCCGGTTCACGTCGGCGATGCCGAGCGCGGCCGGATCGCCCACGTGCACCGGCGCCCCGTGGGCGTTGGGGAAGCGGGCGGACGCGGTCACCGCCTTCGAGATCATCGCGGTCGGGATCGGCCGCATCGAGACCACCATGGGACCGTGGAACTGGCCGGCGGGGCGGCACTGGATCGACGTCTTCCACATCGCCACGTTCTTGCCCTGCTCGATGTGCCGCATCGGGATGCCCGCGTCGAGCAGCGCCCACTCGAA
>DASZJM010000322.1:0-12713 GCA_035948165.1 Candidatus Methylomirabilota bacterium | reverse complement strand
CGCTTCGTCGATCTGTCGGTGACGGTGGACGAGAACACGTTCAGCCCGCCCTCCACCAACATGAAGCTCGAGGTGACGCCGCACCGGCGCGGCCCCGGCTTCTGGCAGGTCTCGAGCGTGAACCAGAGCCTGCACACGGGGGCCCACATCGACTCGCCGCTCCACGTGTTCAAGAACGGGATCACCACCGCCGAGATCACGCTGGACCAGGTCATGGGCGAGGCGCTGGTGGTGGACCTCTCCTTCGTGGGGGCCAACCACGAGATCACCATCGACGACCTGAAGAAGGGTGGGGCGGGCGACGTCAAGCGCGGCGACATCGTGCTGCTGAAGACCGGCTGGACCGACCGGATGTACGGCCGCTGGCCCGACTACTTCACCCAGTCGCCCTACTTCCCGCCCGACACCGCCCAGTGGCTGGTGGAGCGCGGGCCCAAGAACATCGGGTTCGACTTCTTCGAGGAGTACTGCGCGCGACTGCCCGACTTCACCTCGGAGGACTTCGCGATGCACCGGGTGATTCTGGGCGCGGGCGTGGTCATCATGGAGGGGCTCACCAACCTGGCTGCGCTGCCGCGCCGGCGCGTGGACTTCGCGGCCCCCTTCTACAAGATCGCCGGCACCGAGGGCGCGCCCGCGCGATTCTTCGCGACGGTATGACCGCTCCCGACGGGGTGCTGCTGCGGACCGAGCGGCTCACCCGGTCCTTCGGCAGCCTGACCGCGGTCAACGCGGTGAGCCTCACCGTGCGCAAGGGCGAGCTGCGCTCGATCATCGGGCCCAACGGGGCGGGCCAGACCACGTTCTTCCGCCTGGTCTCCGGCGAGATGGAGCCGTCGTCGGGCCGCGTGCTGTTCCAGGAGACCGACATCACCGGGCTGCCCCAGCACCGGGTGTGCCGGCTCGGCATCGCCAAGTCCTACCAGATCACCAACATTTTCCCGCACCTCTCGGTGCTCGAGAACGTGCGGGTGGCGGTGCAGGGGTACGCGCGCTCGTTCAACTTCTGGTCGCGCGCCGACCGGATCGCGGGCTGCCGCGAGCGCGCGGCCGAGATCCTCGCCACCGTCTCGCTCGCGCGCCAGGCCGAGCGGCTCGCCGCCCACCTCTCCCACGGCGAGAAGCGCCACCTGGAGATCGGCATCTCGCTCGCCTCCGACCCCGCGCTGCTGCTGCTCGACGAGCCCACCGCGGGCATGAGCCCGGAGGAGACCGACGAGACCATGGTGCTGATCCGCGAGCTGGCGCGCGGGCGAACGGTGGTGCTGGTCGAGCACAAGATGAAGCTGGTCATGGGCATCTCCGACCGGGTGACGGTGCTGCACCAGGGCGCGGTGCTGGCCGACGGCACCCCGGAGGAGATTCGCGCCAACCGCGTGGTGCAGGAGACGTACCTCGGCGCCGGTCGATGAGCCTGCTCTCGGTGGAAGCGGTCCACACCTACTACGGCGAGGCGCACATCCTCCAGGGCGTCTCGCTGTCGGTGGGCGACGGCGAGGTGGTGACCATGATCGGGCGCAACGGCGCCGGCAAGACCACCACGCTGCTCTCGATCATGGGCATCGCGCGGGCGCGGCGCGGGGTGGTGCGCATGGGCGGCGAGGACATCACCCAGCTCGAGACCCACGAGATCGTGCGGCGGGGCATCGGCTGGGTGCCGGAGGAGCGGCGGGTGCTGCCGAACCTGACCGTGCTGGAGAACCTGCGACTCGGGACGATGGCAATGCGGGGGGCCACCGCGGGCGGCGACGGCGACCGGCGCCTCGAGGAAGCGCTCGAGTACTTCCCGCGCCTGCGCGAGCGCATCGCCCAGAAGGGCCGCTTCCTCTCGGGCGGCGAGCAGCAGATGCTGGCCATCGCGCGGGGCCTGGTCGCGCATCCCCGCATCATGCTGGTGGACGAGCCCACCGAGGGCCTCGCCCCGCTGCTGGTGCAGAGCCTCACCGAGATCCTGCGCGAGATCAACCGCCGCGGCACCACCATCCTGCTGGTCGAGCAGACCCTCGAGGTCGCGATGGCCCTCTCGCACCGGCTCTACGTGATGGACCAGGGCCGGATCCAGTTCGAGGGCACCCCCGAGGCGCTGCGCCGGGACCCGACGATCCAGCAGCGCTTCCTGAGCGTCTGACGCCGGCGGCTCATCCTCCGCCCATCCGGCGGCTCTCGCCCGTATACCGGGGCGTGAGGACCGAATCCGCATCCGGCTTCCCCCGCCTGGCCTGGTCGAACCTGGCCGCGCAGTCCGCCGAGCAGATCGGGCTGGCCGCGACGCCGCTGGTGGCGGTGCTCGCGCTCGGCGCCGGGGCGGGCGAGACCGGGTTCCTCCAGACCGCGCAGACGCTGCCGTTCCTGATCCTGGCCATCCCGGCCGGACTGCTCGCCGATCGCATGCCCCGCCGCCGCCTCATGGCCCTGGCCGAGGCGGTGCGCGCGGGCTCGCTGATCCTCACGCTGGTGCTCGCCCAGACCGGCCTGCTGGCGCTCGCGTGGCTCGCGCTGCTCGGCTTCGCGGGCGCGTGCGGGACGGTGGCCTACAGCGTCACCGCGCCCTCGCTCGTGCCGTCGCTGGTGCCGCCCGAGGGGCTCGCCGCGGCCAACGCGCGGCTCGAGCTGGCGCGCACCGCCGCCTTCGTCGGCGGCCCCGCGGTGGCCGGCGCGCTGGTGGGCTGGACCGGCGCCTCCGCCGCGTTCGGCCTCGCCGCCGCGCTCTCCACCGGCGGCGTCATCCTGCTGGGCGGCCTGCGCGAGCCGCCGCGACCGGCGGTGGCCTCCGGTCACCCGCTCGCCGATCTCCGCGAGGGCGCCGGCTTCATGCTGCGGCACTCGCTGCTGCTGCCGATCCTGATCACCCAGTTCGTGTTCAACACCGCGTTCTTCGTCCTGCAGGCGGTGTACGTGCCCTACGCGGTCCACCACCTGGGTCTCTCCGCGACCGAGGTGGGCGCCACCCTCGCCACCTACGGGGTGGGCATGGTGCTGGGCGCGCTGCTGGCCGGCCGCGTGATCGGCGCGCTGCCGTTCGGGGTGGTCATCGCGATCGGGCCCGTCGCGGGACTCGCCGCCGCGCTCCTGATGGTGACGACCATCTGGGTGCCGTCGTTGCCGCTGGCGGCGGCGAGCTTCTTCGTCATGGGGATGGGGCCGATCCTGTGGGTGATCAGCACCACCACGCTGCGGCAGACGGTGACCCCGTCGCACCTGCTGGGCCGGGTGTCGGCCATCAACATCGCGGCCTACGGCTCGCGGCCGCTCGGCGCCGCGATCGGCGGCTTCGTGGGCGGGCTCTACGGCGCCGAAACCGCGCTGATGGTGGCCGCGGCCGGCTTCCTCGTCCAGGCGCTGGTGATCCTGGCCTCGCCGGTCCTGCGCCTGGCCCGGCAGCCGCGTCTGGCCGACTGACGCGCCGGGGCGCGCCCTAGGTCGCGGTGCGCGCGCTCTCCTGCAGGAAGAATACGTCCGGCTTCCCGCGCACGCCCGCCGCCTTCATCGCCTTCCGCAGGGCCGCCGACTTGGTGAACTTCTTGGCCTGACGGAGATCGATCCAGCGGAACAGGATGAACACGTCCTTCGGCCGGGCCGCGCTCCGGAACAGGCGCCCGCCCTTCGATCCGCCCGAGCGTCTCACCTTGCCGTGCGCGTCGAAGGCTCGCCTCCACTTCGGATAGTCGGCGACCTTGTGCCGGATCAGGACGTAGGGCATTGCGCCTCCCGCGGTAAGAGGAGTGACAGCCGACGAGACAAGGCGAGTCTGGGTGCATCACGCTCGCTTGTCAACGTCATTCGGCCGTCACTCGTCCTCTTCCTCGGTCTCGCCCTCCGCCGGCAGCGCTTCGAGGATGCTGCCGATGGTCAGCTTGGCCAGCACGAGACACAACCGGCCGTCGTCCTGTCCCGCGAGCGTGCTCTCGACCGTCCGCACCGTGCTGTGGAGGCCGTCCATCTCCTCGGAGCGAAGATCGAAGTGCGGCTCGTGCTCGACCTGGAACCTCATGCGGGTGCCGCGATCCGATTCGATCGTGATGATCATCGTCTCCATTGAGGTGCCTCCTTTCCGTGGTGCCCATCCACCTTACGCCCGACCTCTTGGATGTCAATCGCGGGAGGAGATTCCACCCTTGTGACCAGGCTCCCGCGTATACCGCTCGTGATGACGCGGGGACAGTGGGGCCTGCTGAGCCTGCTCGCGGTGCTGTGGGGCGGGTCCTTCTTCTTCCAGAAGGTGGCGCTGGCGGCCCTGCCACCGTTTACCGTGTTGCTCGCGCGCGTGGGACTGGCCGCCGCCGCGCTCTGGATCGCCGCGCGCGCGGCCGGCTACCGGCTCCCGCGCGCGCGGCAGGACTGGGTACCCCTCGTCGTCATGGCCGCCCTCAACAATGTGGTCCCGTTCAGCCTCATCCTGTGGGGCCAGACGCGAATCGCGAGCGGGCTCGCCGCGATCCTCAATGCCTGCGCACCGCTCTTCACCGTGGTCCTCGCCCACTTCCTCACGCGTGACGAGCGGCTGACGCCGCGCCGGGCCGCCGGCGTACTCCTCGGCCTCTCCGGTGTGGTGCTCATGATCGGCCCGGACTCCCTGGGCGGGATCGGACACGACGTCCTCGCCCAGCTTGCCGTCCTGGCCGCCGGCATCTCCTATGCCTGCGCGGGAATCTTCGGCCGGCGCTTCGCGGGCACCCCGCCGCTCGTGACCGCCACGGGACAGGTCACCGCGTCGACGTTACTCGTCCTGCCCGTCGCGCTGCTCGTGGATCAGCCGTGGACACTCGCCCCGCCGGGCGCGCGCGTCTTGGCGGCGCTGCTGGGCCTGGCCATCATCAGCACCGCGCTCGGTTACGTGGTCTACTTCCGCATCCTCGCCACCGCGGGCGCGACCAATCTCCTCCTCGTGACCCTCGTGATGCCCGCGATCGCGCTCGTGCTGGGCACGCTCGTGCTCGGCGAGCACCTCGCGCCGCGGCACTTCGCGGGCATGGGGCTCATCGCCGGGGGCCTCGCCGTCATCGACGGCCGCCTCCGTCCCGAGCTGCTCGCGAGGAAGGCCGAACGCAGGCAGGATAGCCGCACCGGCGCTTGACGCCGCGACTAGAATTGGTCAGGAGGAGAGGAGATGGCGATCTATCTGGACCACACGATCGTCCCGGCCACCGACAAGGAGGCTTCGGCGCGGTTCTTCGCCAAGATCTTCGGCCTGGAGTACAAGGGGCCGTGGGGCCACTTCGCGCCGGTGAAGGTGAACGAGACGTTGTCGCTGGACTTCGACAACCGCGAGGTCGTCGAGCACCATCACTACGCCTTCATCGTCTCGGACGAGGAGTTCGACACGATCCTGGACCGCGTCAAGGGCGAAGGGCTGGCCTACGGCAGCGGGCCGATGCAGGACGATATGCAGATCAACCACCTGCACACCGGCCGCGGCTTCTACTTCAACGACCCCAACGGCCACCGCTTCGAGGTCATTACCCACCCGTACATCTGAGGAACGAGGAACGAGGAACTACGCCTCGTTCCTACCTGCTCACCCATAGCTGCTTCGGCCGTTGACGGGTGGCTCGTGCCGCGCCGGCTCCTCCCGCTCACGCCACCGCCGCTCGCTCCACCGGGGGCCGGAACTCCGGTATGACCTTCTCGGCGAAGAGCCGCAGGCTCTCCATCGCCTTCTCGTGACCGTAGTACGGCGGGTAGTGCAGCAGCAGCGACGTGAGCCCGGTCTTGTGGCGCAGCTCGCGGAGCTTGGCGATCACGGTGGCGGGCGAGCCGTGGAGCAGCGTGGTCGCGGCCAGGTCGTCGTAGCTCAGCCCCTCCGCGCGGTTCTTCTCGGAGACGTTGCCGAGATAGCCCGCGGTGCCCGCGCCCATGAAGTGGCTGATGTGCCGCACGATGCCCTGCTCGGTGTCGCGCTTGGCCGCCGCGTCGGTCTCGGCCACGTAGACCCAGCGCGCGATGTCCACCTTGCCCGCGGCCGGGTTCTGGTCGAGCGGCGCGGGGGCCTCCTTGAGATGGCCCCGGTAGAGCGCGATCTGCTTGGCCAGGGTGTCACCCGAGGGCAGGGTCGATAGCATCAGCCCGAAGCCGTGGCGCGCCGCGTAAGCGAGCGACCGGTCGGTGGCCCCGGCCATGAAGAGCGGCGGATGGGGCTGCTGGGCGCTGACCGGGAAGATCTCGTACTCGCCCTCGATGATCGACTTGAAGTGTGGCCCCTGGTGCCGCACGCGCCGCTTGTGGAGCAATTCCAGGATCAGGCCGATGGCCTCCTCCTGGACGTCCCGCCGGCGCTCGAAGTCGCGACCGAAGCCCTCGAACTCGTAGGGGCGGTAGCCCGAGCCCAGCCCCAGCACCACGCGCCCGCCGGAGAGGATGTCCACGAAGGCCATGTTCTCGACGACGCGGATCGGGTCGTAGAGGGGCAGCGTCACCACCGCGGTGCCGAGGCGGATGCGCGTGGTTCGGGCAGCCAGGTAGCCCATGTAGGTGAAGACGTCTGGCATGATGCCGTACTGGTTCGAGAAGTGGTGCTCGGCCACCCAGGCGGTGTCGTAGCCCAGCCGGTCGGCGGCCTGGATCTCGGCGGTGACGCGGGCGTGGACGGCGCGGTGCGGGTAGGGCTCGGTGGCGTGATTGGGGTGCGACGTGAACAGGACGCCAAATTCCATCGGAAAGCCTCCGGAGGTGAAGGGGCGGACGAGCGTGAGTTGGCGTCGAGTCTAGCAGAATGCCTTGCCAGGGACCGGGCCCCTCGTGTATGTTCCGTGGACCCAACGCCCTCGGTCCGGATGCAATCGACCCGCAGTGTGGAGACCCCAAAGGAGGGGAACACCATGGCCGATCCGGTACCTCATAGCCGCCGCTCGTTCCTGAAGACCATCGGCGTGGCCGGTGCCGCCGCCGGCGTCGCCCCCGCATTCCTCCGCTCGCGCGCGTCCGCGCAGGAGTTCCAGCTCAAGGCCGCCGATCCGGCCGCCAGGCCGGGCGGCACCCTGCGCTTCGGCATCCTGAACGCGCCGGCGCACTTCGACGTGCACCAGTCGGGCACGATCGCCAACCTGGGGCCGCAGGCGCCGATGTACGACCTGCTGATCCGGCGCGATCCGCGCGACGGCAACACGATCATCCCGGACCTGGCCCACAAGTGGGAGGTGTCGCCGGACGGCAAGAAGTACACCTTCCATCTCCGCAAGGGCGTGAAGTTCCACGACGGCGCCGAGATGACCTCGGCGGACATGAAGGCCACCTACGAGCGCATCGTGCGGCCGCCCAAGGGCGTGGTCATCCCGCGCTCCTCGCTCTTCACCGCGGTGGGCGACATCTTGACGCCGGATCCGTACACCATCGAGTTCCGCCTGACCGAGCCGCGGCCCCGCGCCTTCATGCTCGGCTCCTTCGCGAGCGGCTGGAACATCGTGGTGCGCAAGAAGACCCTCGACGACAACCAGGGCAACCTGCGCCAGGTGATGAACTATCCGGGCACCGGCCCCTTCCGCCACGTCTCGCGGAAGGACAAGGAGGTCTGGATCCAGGAGAAGAACCCCAACTACTGGAACAAGGGGCTGCCATACATCGACCGGCTCGAGATCTACAACCTGCCGCCGTTCTCCCCCGAGCTCGGGTCGTCGTTCCTCTCCGGCAAGGTGGACTACGCGCGGATCATGGATCCGGTCTCGTGGCGCAAGGCCAAGGAGATGCCGGGCGTCACCGCGACCGCGATGAACCAGTCGGTCATCCAGGCGTACTTCTTCAACATGAAGCGCAAGCCGTTCGAGGATCCGCGGGTGCGCCGGGCGCTGCACCTGGCCACCGACCGGCACGTGCTGGTCGACGTGGTGAAGGACACCGCGCCGATGCAGGTGGGCGGTTTCGTCTACCCGTTCCACGAGTGGTCCACCCAGAAGGCCGAGATGGAGAAGCGCGTCGGTTACCAGAAGGACCCCAAGGCGGCCATTCAGGAAGCCAAGAAGCTGATGGCGGCGGCGGGCCACGCGAACGGGCTCAAGAACCTCGACTTCGTGGTGCGGGACATCGCCAGCTTCAAGCTCTGGGCGGTGGCGATCCAGGCGATGCTGAAGGAGAACCTCAACGTCGAGACGAATCTCCGGGTGGTGCAGACCTCCCAGTGGTTCGAGGAGGCCGGCTCCGGCAACTTCGATCTCGCGATCAGCGCGATCGTTTCCTCGCTCATGGACCCGTCGGACTACTTCACGGCGTGGTACGGCAAGGGCGGGCCCCAGAACTACTCGGGCTGGACCAACGAGGAGTTCCACTCCCTCGCGCACAATCTCGAGCGCGAGGTGGACGAGAACAAGCGCAAGGCGATGATCCCGCGCGCCGAGGCGATTCTCGAGGCCGATCCCCCGTTGGTCCCGGTCGCGTGGGAGCAGATCTACGACGCCTTCTACAACCGGGTCCACGGCCAGAACGCGACGAAGTTCTTTGGCATCTACGACGTCACGCGCTGGGACACGGTCTGGATGGCGCAGTCCTAGGACGGTTTCGAGCGAGTGCAGAAGTATCTGCTTCGGCGAGGGTTGTTCGCACTCAGCACCGTGATCGGGGTCTCCCTGATCGTGTTCGTGGTGCTGCGCATCCTGCCCGGCGATCCGCTGGTGGCCCTTCTCGGGGTGGAAGGTCACTCCAAGATGACCCCGGCGGATCGCGCGGTGATCATGAAGGACCTGGGGTTCTCCGACTCGCTGCCGGTGCAGTACGGCCGATGGCTCCGCGACATCGCCAGCGGCCAGCTCGGCAAGTCGTTCTTCCGTGGCGACACCGTCCGTGACCTGATCCTGCACCGCGGGCCGCTCTCCGCCGAGATCGCGATCCTGGCCCTGATCATCTCGTGGATCGTCGGCCTGCCGGTGGGCATCCTGAGCGCGGTCCGGCCCAATGGCTGGGCCGACGCGGTCACCCGCTTCCTGTCCATCCTCTTCATCGCGATCCCCGGCTTCTGGCTCAGCATGCTGCTCGTGCTCGCGCTGCTCTTCTGGTTCGGCTACAAGTCGCCGATCCTGGTCGTGCAGGTCTGGGAGAACCCGTGGCAGAACCTCCAGATCATCATCGGCCCCGCCATCGTGCTCGGGCTCGCCCAGGGGGCCTACATCGCGCGGATGTCGCGATCGTGTCTCCTGGAGGTCATCCGCGAGGACTACGTGCGCACCGCGCGGGCCAAGGGCGCGGTGGAGCGCGCGGTGGTGCTGCGCCACGCCCTGCCCAACGCGCTCCTTCCCGTGATCACGATCTCGGGCGTGCTGCTGGGCTTCGTCCTCGGCGGCTCGGTGGCGGTGGAACAGGCGTTCGGGGTGCCCGGCCTCGGGCGCGCCCTCGTCACCGCCATCATCGAGCGCGACATCATCGTGGTGCAGAACCTGGTGCTGCTCTACGCGCTCATCTTCGTGGTGGTGAACGCGCTGGTCGACCTCTCCTACGCGTGGCTCGACCCACGCATCCGCTACCAGTAACGGCCGCTCGATGCTCTCGCTCCTGCGTCAGAACTGGCTCTCGGCGGCCGGCGGCATCGTCGCCCTCCTCATCGTGCTGGTCGCGCTGGCCGCGCCACTGATCGCGCCCCGCGATCCGCTCAAGGCCGACTTCCGCCACATGAACAAGCCGCCCGGGGCGGAGGCCTACTTCGGCACCGACCAGGTGGGGCGCGACGCGTTGAGCCGGGTCATCTACGGGGCGCGCACCTCGCTGTTCGTGGCCTTCTCCGCGGTGCTGCTCGGCACCACCCTCGGCTCGCTCTGGGGCGTGGCGTGCGGGTACCTGGGCGGGCGGTTCGATCTGATCAGCCAGCGAGTCATGGAGATCTTCCAGTCGTTCCCCGACCTGATCCTGGCCATGGCGATCTCGATGGCCATCGGCACCGGGCTGCCCGCGGTGATCGTGGCCATCGCGATCACGCGCATCCCGTTCGGCGGGCGGGTGATCCGCTCGGTGGCGCTGAGCGTGAGCGCGATGCCGTTCGTGGAGGCCGGGCGCGCCGCGGGCGCCTCGCAGCTCCGGGTGATGACGCTCCACGTCCTGCCCCAGTGCGTGGCGCCCTACCTGGTGCTGGCCACCACCCACCTGGGCGTGGCCATCGTGATCGAGGCCGCGCTCGGCTTCCTCGGCGTCGGCGTGCCGCCGCCCACGCCCACCTGGGGCAACATGCTGGCCGACGCCATCACCGGGCTCGTGCCCCAGTGGTGGCTGGTGCTCTTCCCCGGCCTCGCCATCACCGTGACGGTGCTCGCCTTCAACCTGCTCGGCGACGGCATCCGCGACAGCCTCGACCCCAAGCTCGCGCCCACCGTGCTGCGGCTCGTGACCGGGGTGGGGCGTGGGGCGCGCAGCGCCGGCGCGACGGCGGCCACGCCGGCGCCGTCGGCCCAGGGCCAGCCCGGCGCCGCCTGAGGGCCCGGCGGTGGAGCTCGAGTTCCTGAACTTCCCGGCGGCGCCCCCGCCGCCGCCGACCGCCGCCTACAGCCACGCGGTGCGCGCGGGCGAGTACCTGTTCGTCACCGGCCAGCTCGGGGTCGATCCGAGGACCAACGCGCTGGTGGCGGGCGGCACGGTAGCGCAGACCCACCAGGTGATGCGCAATCTCCAGGCGGTGCTGGCCGGCGCGGGCACCACGCTCGCCCGCGCGGTGATGGTGCGCATCTACCTCACCGATTTCGCCGACTACGCCGCGATGAACGCGGCCTACGCCTCCTACTTCGCCCCCGACCGCCTTCCGGCCCGCACCACCGTCGGCGTCACCGCGCTGGCCCTGGGCGGCGCCGTCGAGATCGACCTCATCGTCCGCCTGTAGGGGTCCGCCTGTAGGGGTCAGGTCTTACATTCCGACATTGTCGCAATGTAAGACCTGACCCCATCAGAGGTGCTTGGGCCCGAAGATCAGGAAGGCCTGGATGTCGTCGGTCAGCACGAGCGCCTCCGACCAGGGCGGCTCGCCCTTCTTGGCGATCAGGTCCGGCAGGCGGCTCTGCAGCGAGCCCAGCTCGAGCCGCGGGATGCGCGTGGTCATGTCGTCGCTCCACGGCGGCGGGCCCTCCGTCGCCGCGCCCCATTCCCGGCCTGGACGAGGGCCTGCACCAGCCCGCCCGGGAAGATGAGCACGATCGCGACGAAGAGCGCGCCGAAGATCAAGAGGTGGAAGTCCACCCAGCGCACGGTCAGGTACTCCTTCAAGAACACGTAGAGCACCGCGCCCAGCACCGGGCCCTGCAGCGTGCCGACGCCGCCGATGAAGGTCATGAGCAGCGCGTCGAACGTCCAGCCCGGCCCGAACGGGTGCGACGGGTAATAGCTGATGTGATAGTACGCGAAGACCCCGCCCGCGGCCCCGGCCAGCGCGGTCGACAGGGCGAGCGCGCGCAGCTTGAGCCCCAGCGCGGAGACGCCGGTGGCCTCCGCCGCGTCCTCGTCCTCGCGGACCGCCTGCATGCCGAGCCCGAGCCGCGAGCGGGCCAGCGCGGCCACCGCGAGCACCGAGAGCGCGGCCAGGGCCAGCGCCAGGTAGTAGCGGGGCGCGAGCCGGTAGCCCGCGATGCTGGCCGCGGGCAGGGTGGAGATCTCGGGCAGCGCGTTGCCCACCGTGGTGCGGAGGATCTCGCCCAGGGCCAGCGTGCCGATGGCGAAGTAGGCGCCGCGCAGGCGGAAGGCGGCGGCGCCGATCAGCAGCGCGAAGCCGGTGGCGACCGCCGCGCCCGCGACCATCGCGATCACCACCGGAGTGCCCGCGATCCACAGGGTGCGGGCGGTGAGCGCGCCGAGGCCGAAGAAGGCGGCGTGGCCGAGGTTCACCTGGCCCGCGTAGCCCGCCACGATGTTCCAGCTCTGGGCGAGCGTGATCGAGAGCAGGACCAGGAACACGAAGTTGAGCACGTCGTCGCGTGCGGTGAGGAGGGGAAGCAGCGCGAGCAGGGCGAACGCGACCAGTATGGCCACGGTCCACGCGTGCTCGGTGCTGCCACCGGGACTTCTCATTCTGAGCGCGTTGCGCGGGATGACTTCGCGTTGCGATTTGGCCTCTTCGCGCGAGCGCTCATCGGGGGGCGCGCCCGAAAAGACCCTGCGGTCTCAGGACCAGGACCACGAGAAAGATCACGAGGCCGACGACCTCGCGGTAGGGGCCGCCGAAGGCGGCGGCGCTCAGGGCCTCGGCCACGCCCACGAAGAGGCCGGCCACGAAGGTGCCGAGCATGGACCCGAGGCCGGCCAGCACCACCACGATCAGCGCCTTCAGCGTCCACTCGAGGCCGATCGACGGGCTGATCGAGTAGCCCACGCTCACCAGCGTGCCCGCCGCGCCGGCCAGCGCGGTGCCGAGGGCGAAGGCGAGCAGGTAGGCGCGGCGGATGTCGATGCCGGTCAGCAGCGCGGCCTGCCAGTCCTCTGCGGTGGCGCGGATCGCCTTGCCCCAGCGCCAGCGGGCGAGCAGGAGATGCAGCCCCGCGATCAGCGCGAGCGCCACCAGCAGGCTCGCCAGGCGGATCAGGGGGATCGCGATAGGCCCCACCGTGAGCACCGCGCCGCCGTAGCCGGTGGAGATCGACCGGTCGTCCGCGGTCCACAGGCGCACCGCGAGGGCGTGCAGAGCCAGGGCCAGGCCGAAGCCCACCAGCAGCGAGTTCTTGATGCGCGTCTCCTCGTGCGCGCGCACCACGAAGCCGAAGAGCCCGGTGTAGAGCCCCGCGCCGAGCAGGAGCGCGCCGGGGATCACCAGCAGGAGCGCGGCG
>DASZJM010000321.1:0-19483 GCA_035948165.1 Candidatus Methylomirabilota bacterium | reverse complement strand
GTGAGGGTCACGCGCAGGTAGCCACGCCGGGTGTCTCCGTTGCGGATCGGCTCCTGCGCGCGCGCGGTGACGATCGGCCGATGCAGCCGCGCGTGCCCGGCCATGCGGCGGATCGCGGGGCGCACGAAGAGCTCGAAGGTGACCATCGCGGAGACCGGGTTGCCGGGGAGCGCGAAGGCCGCGACCGCACCCTTGCCGTCCTGCGGGATCGTCGAGAACGCGATCGGCTTGCCCGGCCGCATGTCGACGAGCCAGAGGTGCTGCTCGGCGCCGAGCCGGGCCAGCGCGTCCTTGACGAAGTCGTGCTCGCCCACCGAGACGCCGGCGGAGGAGATCAGCACGTCGCAGCCGAGCCCCCAGCGGAAGCGCGCCTCGATGTCCTCGAGGCGGTCACCCGCGATGCCCAGGCTCACCGGCACCGCGCCGGCCTCGGTCACCTGGGCGATGAGCGAGTAGCTGTTCGAGTTCGGGATCTGTCCGGGCCCGATACGCCCGCCCAGATCCACGAGCTCGTCGCCGGTGGAGAGGATGCCGACGCGCGGCCGGCGGATCACGCTCACCGGGCTCGCCCCGACGGTGGCGAGCAGCCCGATGTCGGCCGCGCTCAGGACGCGGCCCCGCTCGAGCACGCGGTCGCCCCGCCGCATGTCCTCCCCGCGCGGGCGCACGAAGTCCCCCTTGCCGACCGGGCGCGGCACCAGCAGGGCGGGCCCCTCCACCTCCACGTCCTCCTGCGGAATGATCGCGTCCGCGTCCTCGGGCAGCGGCGCGCCGGTGAAGATGCGGAACGCCTCGCCGGGGCGGATCGGGCGCTCGGCCATGCCGCCCGCGGGCACCCGGCCCGCCACCGTCAACCGGGCCGGCGCGGCCGCGCCGGCGCCCGACGTGTCTCCGCTGCGCAGCGCGTAGCCGTCCATCGAGGAGGCGGGCCACGGCGGCATGTCGAGTGGGCTGTCCACGTCCTGCGCGAGCACCCGGTGGAGCGCGTCGTGGAGGGACACGCGCTCGTCGCCGAGCACGTCCACGCGGGAGAGGATGCGGTCGAGCGCTTCCTCGACGGAGATCACGCCCGCATTCTACCGCGGGCGCGCGGGGGTCGGCGGTCTACTTGGGCAGATTCAGGACCGGCCGGTAGCGGGCGAGGAACCAGCTCCGGCTGAGCGCGAAGAGGGCGAAGAAGCCGAGGGTCACCAGCACCTCCACCGGGCCGATCGGCACCGTGTTGTCCCGCAGGAGCGCGGGGAACACCAGCAGCATCCGCTCGAAGAAGATGGCGATCCACCCGAAGAAGAGGATGACCTTGAACACCTGGTGCCGCTCGGGCGGCCGCCCGGTGAGGCGCTTGAGCAGATACGAGAACGGGATCAGCCAGCCCACGATGAAGATCACCCACGCGATCGTGCCCCACGGCTGGTTGAAGAAGCGACGCGAGATGTAGCGGGTCTCCACCGGCATGTTGCCGTACCAGATGACCAGGTACTGCGAGAAGAAGAAGTACATCCAGAACACCGCGAGCGCGAACGTCAGCTTGGCCACGTCCTGGATCGCGGATGGGCTCACCCGGATCAGGCCCCGCTCGTTCGAGCGAATGGTGAGGTAGGTCACCAGGCCGAAGCCGGGGTACATCGAGGTCACCACGTAGTAGCCGCCGAAGAGGCCGCTGTACCAGCGCGGGTCGAGCGACATCAGGAGGTCGAAGCCCCAGAGCGAGAGCACCACCACGTAGAGCACGAGGAGCACCGCGGACAGGCGGTAGCGGTGGTCGATCGCGGTCTGGGTGTCCTGGCCCGGCTGGTCCTCGACGAGGATCGCCTTCACCAGCCGCATGGCCACCCAGTAGAGCAGGAGCGACCCGAGGCCGATGCGCAGGGCCATGAACGGCACGTTGAGCCACACGGCCTTGATCGGGATCGGTTCGGTCACCCAGGGATAGAGGGTGGCCCGCCCGAGGAAGAGCACCAGGAACAGGACGAACGAGATCGGGAGGAAGCCGGCGGTGGTGAGCGCCACCCGCTTGATGCTGGGCGACCACCGCCCCTCGGTCACCTGGATCATGCCCGCGATCGCGGGGCCGGTGATCGCGAAGCTCGACCAGAAGAGCAGGTTGACCAGGTAGATTCCCCAGGCCCGGGTGGCATCGCCCTGGGCGACCCCGTAGAGGAACGCGACGATCCCGAGGACGGCGAGCAGCACCAGGAACGGATGCGTCGGCCGGGCCGGGCTGGCGGGCGCCGCGGTCATCGTGCTCATCGCTTGGCCAGGGTGCGCACGTAGTTGACCACGTGCCACCGCTCCTCCGGGCTGAGCGCCTCCGCGTACGAGGGCATCACCGCCCCACCCGCCGACAGGTAGCTCTGCCAGTAGCCGTCCGTCCTCACCTTCTGCAGATCCGGATTGGTGAGATCGGCGGGCGGCACGAACTTGGTGGACACCGGGCCGTCACCGCGCCCGGACGCGCCGTGGCACGGCGTGCAGTAGATCGCGAACAACTCCCCGCCCCGCCGCACCGACTCCGCGCTGGCCACCACCGGGTTGCGCCGCGCCGCCGCCGCCTCGCGCTCCGCGGGCGAGTGGTAGAGCTGGCCCCCGTTGCGGGGCAGGCTCCCGGTCGGCATCGAGAAGTTGTACTCCCCCGGCATCACCCGCTGCGTGTAGAACATGTTGTGCATCCAGCGGTACCCCACCGCGCCGCCGAGCACCGCGCCGATCCCGCCGATGAGCAGGAGGGTCAGCAGGAAGACCCACTTCATCATCGCCGCACCTCTTCCGCCCCCGCCGCGGACAGCACCGACTGGACCGAGTCGACCTTGTCGGGGGCGCACGCCACCGCGACCCCGAAGCGGTCGAGGGTGAAGCGCGGGTCGTAGGTGGGCGACGGGGTGAGCTTGGGCAGCCGCCCCAGGATCAGGGCCGCGAGCGCGCTGGCGAGACCGCCCAGGAGGATCGTCAGCTCGAACGCGATGATGACGAAGGGCGGGATCGAGACCGGGGCCTTGCCGCCGGTGACCAGCTCCCACTTGAGCGACGACCAGATGGTGATGAAGAACCCGGTGGCGGTGCCGGTGAGGGCGCCCACCAGGGTGAAGAGCCGCACCGCAGACAGGGGCTGCACCTTCTCGATCTCGTGCTCGATCTCCTCCACCGGCACCGGGGTGTACACGGTGAGGTCGGAGAAGCCCTGGGCGCGCAGGTCACGGATCGCCTGCAGGGTGGTGTCCACGTGGGCGAAGACGCCGAGCACGTTTGCGGAGGCGGCCATCAGGGGTGGCCCCCGTGGGAGGCCGCGTGCTTGAGCGGATGCGGCAGCACTTCCTTCACCTCCACGATCGAGAGCGACGGCATCACCCGGATGAAGCCGAGGAACAGGATGAAGAACCAGGCGAACGATCCCACGATGATCGCGGAGTCGGTGACGGTCGGATAGTAGGTGCCCCAGGTGTAGGGGTAGAAGTCGTGGCCGAGGCCGGGCACGATGATGTTGAAGCGCTCGAGCCACATCCCGATCAGCACGAAGATCGAGACCACGTAGAGGATCACGGTGTTGACACGCGCCTTGCGACTGAGCAGCACGAGGGGCACGAGGCAGTTGCAGAAGTACATGCCCCAGTACGCCCACGCGTATTCCTTGGTCGCCTTGGCGAACACGCTGGCCCGCTCGAAGTGCTCGCCGCTGTACCAGGCGGTGAACACCTCGCAGATGTAGAAGTAGCTCAGCACCAGGCTCGTGACCAGGGTCAGCTTCGCCATCGCGTCGAGGTGGCGGTCGGTGATGTACGCGTACCAGTCGAAGAGGTACCGCATCGGCAGCATCAGCACCAGGACCATGGCGAAGCCCGAGAAGATGGCGCCGTCGACGAAGAACGGGGCGAATAGCGTGGAATGCCAGCCCGGGACCAGGGCCATCGCAAAGTCGAACGACACCACGCTGTGCACCGAGAGCACCAGCGGGGTGGCCAGCGCGGCGAGCAGGCCGTAGGCGCGGCGGTAGTGGCGCCACTGCTGGTCGGAGCCCTCCCACCCGAGCGCGATCACCGCGTAGATCTTCCGCTTGATTCCGGTGGAGCTGTCGCGGAGGGCGGCCACGTCGGGCACCAGGCCCACGATGAAGAAGACCACGCTGATGGTCAGATAGGTCGAGATCGCGAACACGTCCCAGACCAGCGGCGACTTGAAGTTCGGCCAGAGGTAGCGCTGATTGGGGTACGGCATCAGCCAGTAGGCGAACCACATCCGGCCGGCGTGGATCAGGGGAAAGAGGCCCGCGGTCATGACCGCGAAGACGGTCATGGCCTCCGCGCCCCGGTAGATCGCGGTGCGCCACCTGGCGCGGAACAGGTAAAGGACCGCGGAGATCAGCGTGCCCGCGTGGCCGATGCCGATCCAGAACACGAAGGTGGTGATGTACATCGCCCACATCTGGGGCGTCCGCTTGCCCGCCGCCCCGATGCCGACCCAGATCTGCCACGTCCAGGCCGCCACCCCGCACGCCAGGGTGAGCGCGACCAGGCACATCCAGGCGAAGTAGCGCTCGCCCGGCATGCTGACGGTGCGGATGACGTCGCGGTTGACGTCGGCCCACGTGGCCTGCGACGTGGTCGAGAGCGGGGCGGGCAGCGTGCTCATGCCTTGTGCCCTCCCGCGGGCTTGTCGTGACCGCCGGCCGGCTCGCTCCGGACCACCTTCTTCAGATAGGTGACCCCCGGGGTGGTGCCGAGATCCTCGAGGACGTGATACCCGCGGCTGGAGAGGGCGAGCTTCGAGACCAGCGCGCCCGCGTCCTTGAGGTTGCCGAAGGTGATAGCCTGCGTCGGGCACGTCTGCTGACACGCGGTCTGCATGTCCCCGTCCTTCACGGTGCGCCCCGCCTCGCGGGCCATGTCCTTGGCCGCCACCGTGCGCTGGACGCACATCGTGCACTTCTCCATCACGCCCAGCTGGCGGACCGTGACGTCCGGATTGAGCTGCAGCTCGAGCGGCGCCGTCCACGTGTAGTTGAACCAGTTGAACTTCCGCACGTGATAGGGGCAGTTGTTGCCGCAGTAGCGCGTGCCCACGCACCGGTTGTAGACCTGCCCGTTCAGGCCTTCCTTCGTGTGGTACGCGGCGTACACCGGGCACACCGGCTCGCACGGCGCGACCTCGCAGTGCTGGCAGAACATGGGCAGGAACATGTTGACCGGCTGGGTCGCGGCGCCTTCCTGCCAGCGCTCCACCCGCAGCCAGTGCTGGATGCGGCCGTAGGCCACCTGCGCCTTCCCGACCGTCGGCACGTTGTTCTCGCTCTGGCACGCGAGCACGCAGGCCTGGCAGCCGGTGCAGCGATCCACGTCGACGCTCATGCCCCAGCGGTACTCCGGGTACTTGACCGGCGGGTACATACTCGGCCGGCTCGCGTGCTCGGGCGGACGGCCGCGCAGCTCGGTCTCGCGCGCGGAGCCGAGCTCCACCCACTGGGCGATCTCGCGCTCGTCCTGATCGAACTGGGCCTGCGGGACAGCCAGGGGCCGACGGCCGCCGGTGGCGGCGATCGTGACCTTCACCGCCAGGTGCGGCAGGCCGCCCGACGCCGGATCCACCGCGCCGGGCAGCAGCTCCATGGGGTTGGCGCCCACGTTGAGGTAGCCGGCCTGGCTCACGGTTCCGGTCGCCGCGTTGCCCTCGTTGGCGAAGGCGCCCGGGAACTTGTGCCCCTGCCCCATCGCCACCGCCACCACACCCGGGTGGACGAGGTCCGTCGGGTACGCGGGCAGCTCGATCGAGCCGTGCGGCGACGTCAGCTTCACGAGATCGCCGCGCTTGAGCCCCATCTTCGTCGCGGTCTCAGTCGGGATCTCGGCCCACGAGTCCCACGCCACCTGCGTGATGCTGTCCGGCACCTCGTGCAGCCACGGCCGGTCCGCGCCGCGGCCGTCGTAGAACCGGCTCGACGGGTAGACGAGCAGGGCGTGGGTGCCGTCACCCTGGAGCTTGGCCGCGCCGGCCTGCACGCGGCCCGCCTCCGGACGCAGGGTGACCGCGGGCGACGCGGGCTGGCGCCACACCCCACCGCGGCGGAGCGCGCCCTCCCAGAACTCGCCGAAGGGAGCGCTGCTGCCGTAGTCGCGGGCGACGCGCTGCCACTCGTCCTTCAGGTAGTCCGCGAAGGTGGGCCACTTGAGCTGGCCCTTGCCCTCCTCGAGCCCGAGGGCCTTGCGGCCGGTGCGGAGGAACACGTCGCCCGTCGAGAGGGCCACGACCGCCTTGCCCTCGACCTGCACCGGGCCCATCGTCGGCTGCATGAGGCCGAGGACGCCCTCCTCGGACACGTAGTCGCCCCAGGATTCGAGCGAGTGCAGCAGCGGCAGCACCACGTGCGCCCGCGCGGTGGTCTCGCTCGGCCGGCTCGCGAGGGCCACCACCAGCGGCACCTTGGCGAGCGCGTCCGCGAAGCCTGCCTTCGGCGGCAGGGTGTACACCGGGTTGACGTCGACCAGCAGGAGCACGTCGATCTGCCCGCCCGCCATCGCCTGGGTGAGCGCGGCCAGGTCCGAGTACGGGCTCGCCTTGCCGAGCGGCAGCGCGGAGCCGAAGCGCACGCGCGTGCCCACCGCGCCGATCGCGGCGTTGAGCAGGTTGACCGCCACCAGGGCGTCGGTGGCGGTCGAGCCGGTCGACGCCATGCCGCCGCCGATCACCAGCCCGCCGCGCGACTTCGCGAGGTCGCGCGCCACCTTCTTGATGGTCTCGGCCGGGACGCCGGACGCGCTGGCCGCCCCCTCCACGTCGCCGGCGCGGGCCGCCGCACGCAGGGTGTTGAGGTCGGTCCCGCCGGTCTGCAGCCCCTCGTCCACGATGACCCGCAGCATGGCGAGCGCGAGCAGGCCCTCGGTGCCGGGCGCGTTGCGCAGCCACTGGTCGGCGTTCGCGGCGGTGAGCGAGAGCCGCGGCTCGACGTGCACGAACGTCCCCTGCTTGCCCTGGTAGAAGGCGTGCATCCGCGCGAAGTCCGCGGTGTAGCCCTCGCTGTTGAGCCAGGTCTCGAGGAAGTCGGCGCCGAAGGAGACGAGATAGGTCGCGTCGCCGATCGCGTAGTCCGGGATCGCGTCGCGGCCGAAGGCGACCCGATTCGCCGCGCGAATCGCTTCGTAGCCGAGCGGCTCGTAAGCGATGCGCGGGCGCGCCCCCAGCAGGCGCGTCCACTCGTCCATCAGACGGCCGAGGTTGCCGGTCTCGAGGCCGCTGACCACCGCGACGCGCGCGCCCTGGCGGCCCTTGGCGAGCGCGCCGAGCTTGTCGGTGAGCTGCTTCTCCGCCCCGTCCCAGGTGACCGGCTTGCCGCCCGCGAGCGGGCCGCGGAAACGGTCCGGGTGGTAGAGGCCCTGGAGCGCGGCGTGGGCACGGACGCAGAGGCCCCCGGTGTTGGTCGGGTGGTCGGGGTTGCCCTCGAGCTTGACGATGCGGCCGTCGCGGTTCTTGGCGATGAGGCCGCAGCCCGACGGGCACTCGCGGCACACGGTGGAGAAGTAGGCGGGGATGCCCGGCACGATGTTGTCGGGCGGGATCACGTAGGGGATGAACTGCTCGGCCGATGGCCCGCAGCCCCCGGCGGCAGCGGCGGCGCCGGTGGTGGCCACGATCTTGAAGAACGACCGGCGATCCATCACGCTCATCCACTCCTCCGCAGCCCAGATGCTGGACGTTCTTCTCTACCGAGAGGCGCGCTGTGGATGAAGACCGGGGTGAATCGCGTGTTTCCGGGCTCCAGCCTTGTGAACCCTATCACGTGGAAAAACCGAGTGTCAATACTACTTCGCCGGCGTGGGACCTACTTCGCCGTCTGCATCGCGCTCCGGCAGGCCCGGGCCGCCGCGGCGAGGTCCGCGTCGCCGTGGGCGAGCGAGACGAAGACGGCCTCGAACTGCGAGGGGGCGAGGAAGACGCCGTTCTTCCGCATGGCGTGGAAGTAACGGGCGTAGCGCGCGGTGTCGGCGGTCTTGGCGGAGGCGTAGTCGGTGATCGGCCGGTCGGTGAAGAAGACGGTGAGCATCGAGCCGACCCGGTTGATCGTCACCGGCACGCCGCTCGCGTCGGCCGCCTCCGTCACGTCGCGCTCGACGCGCGCGCCCAGGGCCTCGAGCCGCTCGTAGGTGCCGGGCCGCTCGAGCGCGCGCAGGGTGGCGAGGCCCGCGGCCACCGCGAGCGGATTGCCGGAGAGCGTGCCCGCCTGGTAGACGCCGCCCAGCGGGGCCACGCGCTCCATGAGCGCGCGCGAGCCCCCGTAGGCGCCCACCGGCAGGCCGCCGCCGATGATCTTGCCGAGGCACGTGAGGTCCGGCCGCACGTCGTAGCGGGCCTGCGCCCCGCCCCACGCCACCCGGAAGCCGGTGATCACCTCGTCGAAGATCAGGAGGCTGCCGTGCCCCGTGGCCAGCTCCCGCAGCCCGGCGAGGAAGCCCGGCGCGGGCGGCACCACGCCCATGTTGCCGGCCACCGGCTCCACGATGATCGCGGCGACCTCGCCCGGGTGCGCCTCGAGCTGGCGTCGGACCGCGTCCACGTCGTTGAACGGCACCGTGAGGGTGAGCGCGGCGAGCGCCTTCGGCACCCCCAGGCTGTCCGGCACCCCGAAGGTGGCGCCGCCCGATCCCGCCTTCACCAGCAGGCTGTCGGCGTGGCCGTGATAGCAGCCGTCGAACTTGATGATCGCGTCGCGCCCGGTCGCCCCGCGCGCGAGCCGGATCGCGCTCATCGAGGCCTCGGTGCCCGAGGAGACGAGCCGCACCATCTCCATGCTCGGCAGCGCGCGGCCGATCAGCTCGGCCATCTCCACCTCGCCCGCGGTGGGCGCCCCGTAGCTGGTGCCGCGCCGCACCGCCTCGCTCACCGCCTCCACCACCGGGGCCGCCGCGTGGCCTAGGATCAGCGGCCCCCACGAGCCGAGGAAGTCGACGTAGGAGCGGCCGTCGACGTCGACCAGCCGGGCGCCCTCGGCGCGCGCCACGAAGAACGGGGTGCCCCCGACCCCGCGGAACGCGCGGACCGGGCTGTTGACGCCGCCCGGCATGAGACGCTGGGCCTGCTCGAAGAGCGCGTCGGAGTCGGCCATGCGGTCAGGCCCTCTTGAGCTCGGTCGACACGAAGTCGTGCGCGGACGGATCCCACACGAAGGCGCCCGCGTCGACCACCCGCCGCTCGACGACCGAGAGCACCACGTACACCGCGTCCGGATACGCCGGCTCGCCGTCGATCAGCGCGTTCTGGCGGTCGGTGGGCGAGAAGTAGGCGCCGGTGTCGATGTGAGAGTGATAGATCGTGGCCACCCGGTAGCCCTGCCCCTCCCGCCGCCCGATCGTGAGCAGATCCTTGGGATCGATGAAGTACGCGGTCCGCGAGTCGCGCGGGTGGCGCTGCGGATCCTTCTCGTGCAGCTCGTCCTGGATGTTGCGGCACGGCAGGAGGAGCCGGTCGGGCGCGGGCGCGTCCCGCACCAGCAGCACGCCGCAGCACTCCCCCGGGTACTCGGCCACCGCCTGGGCGTGGACCCGGACCAGCTCGTCGGCGGTGAGGATCATCCCGCGCGGAGTGCCGCGCTGTCCGCCAGGCTCGGCCCGCCATTCGCGAGACCCGGCCCGCTGCCCGCGAGCGCTGGCCCGCCGCCCGCGAGGGCTGGAATAATCGAGACCTCGTCCCCGTCCTTCAGCGTGGTGTCGAGCCCCTGCAGCGCCTCGATCGCCTCGTTGTTCACGTAGATGTTGACGTGGTGGTGCACCTCGCCCTGATCGTTGCGAACGAGGCCCTTCAGCGCGCCGAACTGATCCTCCAGCTCGTCGAGCAACGCCTTCACGTCGGGCGCCTCGACCGAGACGCGATCGGCGTTGTTGGTGGCGCGGCGGAACGGGGTGGGAATGTAGACCTGGACACTCATGGCCGCTCTCCTAGAAGGTGACGCTCAAATAGCGCTCGCCAGTATCGCACAACACCGTGACCACGACCTGGCCGGCGGGCAGCGATTCGGCGACCCGGCACGCGGCCCACACGTTGGCCCCCGACGAGATCCCCACCAGCAGGCCCTCCTCGCGGGCGAGACGCCGGGCCGTCGCGGTAGCGTCCTCGTCGCGCACCGTCATGATCTCGTCGAGGACCGCGCGGTTGAGGATGCCGGGCACGAACGACGCCCCGATGCCCTGGATGCCGTGGGGCCGGAAGCGGCCGCCGGAGAGCACCGGCGAGCGCGCCGGCTCCACCGCCACGACCCGCAGGGCGGGCACGCGCTCCTTCAGGACCTCGCCGACCCCGGTCACGGTGCCGCCGGTGCCGACCGCGGCCACGAACACGTCGATCCGCTCGTCGGTCGCCTCGAGGATCTCGAGCGCGGTGGTCCGCCGGTGCACCTCCGGGTTGGCCGGGTTCTCGAACTGGAGCGGCATGAAGTAGTCCGGGTGCTCGCGGCAGATCTCCTGCGCCGCGAAGACCGCGCCGGTCATGCCCTCCATCGCGGGGGTGAGGTGGATCTCGGCTCCGTAGCGGGCCAGCAGGCGCTGCCGCTCCACGCTCATGTCGTCGGGCATGGTCAGGATCAGGCGGTAGCCGCGCACCGCGCACACCATCGCGAGCCCGATGCCGGTGTTGCCGCTGGTCGGCTCCACCAGCGTGGCGCCCGCCGCGAGCACGCCGCGGCGCTCCGCGTCCTCCACCATCGCGAGCGCGATCCGGTCCTTGACGCTGCCTCCCGGGTTGAGCGACTCCATCTTGGCCAGCACGGTGGCGCCGCTCGCCTTCGGGACGCGGTTGAGCCGCACCAGCGGGGTCGCGCCGATCAGCTCGAGGACGGAGCCGGCCAGCCGGGGTCGCGTGGGCGCGATCGCTTTCTTGGTGGTCATGGGCGAGTCCTGTCGGTGGGAACCGGTGTCGGGGGTGGAGTAGTCAGATGTGGTACATCGGGCGGGCGGCGCTGCGCCGCTCGTCGGCACGACGGCGCAGATCCTCGAGCGAGGTGCGATCGACCACCTCGGCCACCGCGCGATCGATCTCGCGCCACAGCTCGCCGAGCCCCGCCGAGTCCTCGGGGGCCGCGCCGCGCCCGCCGCGCCGGGGCCCCTCCGCCGCGGGCGCCGGCCCCTCGACCGCCCGGAGCAGGGCGCCCACCGTGATCTGATCGGGCGGCCGGCTCAGCCGGTAGCCGCCCGAGGAGCCGCGCCGCGCGTAGAGGAACCCGCTGCGCTTGAGCTGGAGCAGCACCTGCTCGAGGTAGCGCTGCGGGATCGACTGGCGCGCCGCGATGTCCTGGATGGGCTGGAGGTCCGGGCCGTCGTGCAGGGCCAGATCCACCATCGCCTTGATCGCGTACTCGCCCTTCGCCGAGATCCTCACGCCCGGCCCTGCTCGATGAGCCGGGCCGCGTCCTTGGCGAAGTAGGTGATGATGATGTCGGCCCCCGCGCGACGGATGCCGGTCAGGGCCTCGATCATCGCGCGCTCCTCGTCGAGCCAGCCGAGCTGCCCGGCCGCCTTGAGCATCGCGTACTCGCCAGACACCGAGTAGGCCGCGACCGGCAGGCCGAACTCGCCCTTCACGCGCGCGATGACGTCCAGATAGGGCAGCGCCGGCTTCACCATCACGATGTCGGCGCCCTCGTCCACGTCGAGGGCGACCTCCCGCATCGCCTCCAGCGCGTTGGCCGGATCCATCTGGTAGGAGCGGCGGTCGCCGAACTGGGGCGTGGAGTCGGCCGCCTCGCGGAACGGCCCGTAGAACGCGGAGGCGTACTTGGCCGAGTAGGCCATGATCGGGGTCTCGGGGAATCCGGCCTCGTCGAGCCCCTCGCGGATGGCGGCCACCCGGCCGTCCATCATGTCAGAGGGCGCGACCATGTCCGCGCCCGCGTCCGCGTGGGAGATCGCGGTCCGCGCGATCAGCTCGAGCGAGGGGTCGTTCTTCACCCGCCCGTCCTCCACCACCCCGCAGTGACCGTGGCTCGTGTACTCGCACAGGCACACGTCGGTGATCACCAGGAGGTCGGGGATGGTGTCCTTCACCGCCCGCACCGCCTGCTGGATGATGCCGTCCTCCGCGTAGGCCTCGGTGCCGCGCGGATCCTTGTCGCGCGGCAGCCCGAAGAGGAGCACCGCGGGGATCCCCATCGACGCGGCGTCCTTGCACTCCTTGAGCAGCTCGTCGATCGAGAGGCGGTACTGCCCGGGCATGGACCCGATGGGCTCGCGGATCCCGCGGCCGTGGACCGCGAAGAGCGGGTAGACGAAGTCGGCGGCGCGGAGCGTCGTCTCGCGCACCATCGAGCGCAGCAGCGGAGACTCCCGGAGGCGGCGGGGGCGGTAGATCGGGAACGGCATGCGCTAGCTCCTTGCGGGCTCGAAGTGGGCCACGATGGCGCGAGCGAGGCCCGGGATGGTGTACTCCGCGGGGACGATCCGGGGGACGAGCCCCCGGCCCTGCGCGGTGGCCCGGGTGATGGGCCCGATGCACGCGACGGTGACGCCGGCCATCAGCCGCGGCAGCTCGGCGGCCCCGAACAGGGCGCAGAAGCTCCGCACGGTGGACGAGCTGGTGAACGTGACCACGTCCACCCGGCCCGCCGCGAGCGCCTCGCGCAGGCCGGGCGCCGCCTCGGTCGCGGAGCGCGTGCGGTAGGCCGGCACCTCGGTCACCTCGGCCCCGAGCGCGGTCAGCTCGCGCACCAGCAGGTCGCGCGTCTCGGCCGCGCGTGGCAGGAGCACGCGCTCACCGGCCCGGATCGCGGGCCGCAGCCGCTCGACGAGGGCCTCCGCCACGTACTCGTCCGGCACCACCTCGGCGGTGAGCCCCCACTCGCCGAGCGCGGCCGCGGTGGCGGGGCCGATCGCGGCGAGCCGGGCGCGCTCCAGGAGGGCGCGGCCCCGGCCAGTGGTCGCGACGCGGCGGCGGACCATGGCGACGCCGTTCACGCTCGTGAAGACCGCCCAGCCGAAGTCACCCTCGAGGGCCGCGTCGAGAGGACCCCAGGAGTGAGGCGGCTCGATGGCGATGGTGGGGACCAGCAGGACGCGGGCCCCGGCGGCCTCCAGCAGCTCGGCGAGCGCCCCGGCCTGCTCGCGAGCCCGAGTGACCAGGACCACCTTGCCGATCAATGACTTGGTCATCTCCGCTTCAGCCACCACTTTGATCACTCGGGCCTCGCCTCGAGCAGCGCCTTCGCTCCCCTGGCCAAGAGCTCCTCCGCCACCGCCCTACCGAGGCGTCCGGCCTCGCGGGGCTCGCCGCTCGCCTGCCAGCGCAGGACCGTCGCCCCGTCCAGGCTCGCCACGACGCCGGTGAGCGTCAGGGCGGCGCCATCGTGTCTGGCGTGGCCGGCAACGGGTGTGTGGCAGTCCGCCCCGAGCCCATCCAGGAGCGCGCGCTCGGCGAGGGCCTCCGACCTGCTCCGAGTGTCGTCCAGCCGCCCCAGAAGTTCAAGCACTTCCCGGTCGGCTTCACGGGCTTCGACGGCCAGGATCCCCTGCCCGACCGCGGGGACGAACTCGTCGACGGGGAGCGGGGTGCTGTGCGGGGGATCGAGCCCGAGCCGGCGGAGGCCGGCAGCGGCCAGGATGGTGGCGTCGCAGGCCCCGGCGCGGAGCTTCTCGATGCGCGTCTCCACGTTGCCCCGGATCGGCTCCGGCCGCAGGTCCGGCCGGCGCGCCAGCACCAGCGCCCGGCGGCGCAGGCTCGAGGTGCCGACGCGAGCGCCCCGCGAGAGCCCGTCCCAACCGCCCGGCCCGCGCGTGAGCAGCACGTCGGCGGGATCCTCGCGGGCCGGGAACGCAGCGAGGGTGAGGCCGGCGGGCAGCGCGGCCGGCATGTCCTTCAGGCTGTGGACACCCACGTCGACCTGACCCGCGAGCAGCGCCTCCTCGATCTCCTTCACGAAGAGGGCCTTGCCCCCGAAGTCGGCGAGGGCGACCTGGGCCAGGCGGTCGCCGCTGGTGCGAATGACCACGATCTCGGCGCGGGCGCCATGGGCGCGCAGCCCGGCCGCCACCTGCTCGCACTGGATCAGGGCGAGCCGGCTGCCCCGCGTGCCGAGGCGCACGTTCATTCCGACGGGCCGGGCCCGGATCCGCGCAGCCCGAACAGCTCCGAGATCATCTCCGTCCAGCGGCGGCCGTGGCCCGCGCGCGAGGAGTCCTTGAGCTTGACCATGGGGGCGTGCAGCACCTTGTTCACGATCGCCTGGCTGAGCGCGTCCATCACCCGGCGCGTGTCCTCCGCCGCGCCGGGCAGGCGGGCGAGCGCGCGCTCGAGCTCCGCGCGTCGGATGGCCTCCAGCTTCTCGCGCAGCGACACGATGGTGGGGACCACCTCGAGCTGCTGCAGGCGCCCGACGAACTTGTCGACCTCGCGCTCGAGCAAGACCTGGGCGCGCTGCGCCTCGCGCTGGCGCTCCTTGAGGTTGGACTCGACGACCGCGCGCAGGTCGTCGATGTCGTAGCAGAAGGCGCCCTCCAGGTCGTTGACCGCCGGCTCCACGTTGCGCGGCACCGCGATGTCGATGAAGAAGAGGGGCCGCCCGCGGCGGGCGTGGAGCGCAGCCCGCACCTGCGCCGCGGTCACCACCGGCTCGGGGGCCGCGGTGGAGGTGATCACGATGTCCACCCGGGCCATGGTGGCCTCGAGCTGATCGAAGGGCACCGGGACGCCGCCGAGCCCGCGGGCGAGCTCCTGGGCCCGGCTCCACGTGCGGTTGGCCACGTAGATCGGCAGCGCGCCGTGGTCGATCAGGTGCCGCGCGGCCAGCTCGCTCATCTCCCCCGCCCCGACCAGCAGCACCGCCTTGCCCTCGAGCCCTTCGAAGATCCGGCGCGCCAGCTCCACCGCCGCGTAGGAGATCGACACCGCGAGGCGGCCCACGAGGGTCTCCGACCGCACCCGCTTGGCCGCGCTGAACGCCTGGCTCATGAGGGCGTGGAGCACCGGGCCGGCGGTGCCCACCGACTGGGCCAGCGCGAAGGCGTCCTTCACCTGCCCGAGGATCTGCGGCTCGCCCAGCACCATCGAGTCGAGGCTCGCGGCCACCCGGAACGCGTGCAGCGCGGCCTCGTCGCCGGTCGCGGTGTAGAGCAGCGGCTCGAGCTCCCGCCAGGCGACGCCGCGGTGGCTGCCGAGCCGGCTGAACGCCTGCGAGCGCGCCTCGCCCGGCACCGCGGCGACCCCGTAGACCTCGACCCGATTGCAGGTGGAGAGGATCATGACCTCCTGCACGAGGCCGCGGCCCGACAGGTCGGCGAGGATCTCGCGGATCTTCTCCTCCTCGAGGGCGAGCTGCTCGCGCATCGCCACCGGCGCGGTGCGGTGATTCATCCCCGCGACGAAGAGGAGGTCGTCAGGAGCCATGGTGCCCGTGGAGGAACGCGCCCGCGCTCAAGGTGATCAGCATCGCGCAGAAGCCGGCGATGGAGAAGTAGGCGGCCCGCCGGCCGCGCCAGTGCCCGAGCACGCGCCCCAGCAGCGTCGCGGCGTAGATGACCCACATCACCAGCGAGAAGAGGGCGAGCGGGTCGAAGGTCACCACGCTGCCCCACGCCCCGCGGGCCGAGAGCGCGCCCAGCGCCAGGCCCACGGTGAGGAACGGGAACGCGACCGTGAGGGTGGCGATCGTGAGCCGGTCGAGCGCCTCGAGCGGGGGCAGGCGGTAGTAGGCGGTGCCCGGGCGCTTGGTCTTGAGCTGGCGCTCGACCAGCAGGTACATGAGCGCGCCGCCGAAGTTCAGCACCAGCGCGGCCAGCCCCACCAGGACCAGCGCAACGTGCACCACGATCCACCCGCTCGGCACCGGCGGCTCCAGCACGATCGAGCGGAGCCCGGTGGGCAGGCCGAGACCGAGGGCCAGCACCACCGGGAGCACGAAGGCGGCCAGCGGGCGGATGCGCCGCTGGCGCTCCACCCAGAAGTCGAGCAGGATCACCGCCCAGATCAGCAGCGAGACCATCTCGGCGAGGGTGGTGACCGGCAGCCGGCGCAGCTCGATGCCCCGCAGGATCACCGCGCCGGTGTGGCAGATCCAGCCCGCCTGGGTGAGCAGCAGCGCGATCCACGCGAGCTGGTCGCGCCGGCCGGCGAGGGAGCCGATCGCGGCCACCGCGGCCAGGATGTAGGCGGTCAGCGCCACGTCGAAGAGCACCGCGTTCACGGCATGGCTCCCGGGTCCGGGGCGAGCCCGATCACCGTGACGAGGTGGCCGCCCTTGACGCGAAAGTAGGTCCGCATGGTCCGCTGGCCGGCCGCCTCAGTATAAAGGAAAGAACGGCCGCCCTGGCGTCACGGGTGCGCGCCCGGATCGGGCGCGTAGAGGACCCGGACCAGGAAGAGGCCCTCCGGCGGAGCGGTGGGCCCGGCGCGGGTACGGTCCCGCCCCTCGATCAGCTCCCCGATCCAGCCGGGCGGGCGGGCCCCTCGCCCGACCTCGACCAGGCTCCCCACGACGTTGCGGACCATGTGGTGGAGGAAGCTGTCCGCGGAGAGCGCCACCGCGACGAGGTGGCGCCGCGTGACCACGCGGGCCGAGCGCACCGTGCAGGTCGGGGTCCGGTCCCGGCCCGCGGCGGCGCAGAACGCGGAGAAGTCGTGCTTGCCGCGCACCGCCCGGAGCGCCGCGGTCATCGCCGCCGCGTCGAGCGCAAAGGGGACGTGCCAGGCGTGGTGACGGCGGAAGGGATCGGCCGGGAGGCCGCGGTCGATCACGTACACGTAGCGCTTGCCGCGGGCCCAGCGCCGCGCGTCGAAGCCGGCTGGGGCCTCGTCCGCGCCGGTCACCCGTACCGCCGCGGGCAGCAGCGCGTTGAGCGCGCGCGCGAGGGAGGCGGCCGGCATCGGGGACGACGTGGCCAGGCTCGCCACCTGGCGGAGGGCGTGGACGCCCGCGTCGGTGCGGCTGGCCCCGGTGACCTTGACCGGCGCGCCGAGCACTCGCTCGGCCGCCGCGATCAGGAGCCCCTGCACGGTGGGCAGCCCGGGCTGCACCTGCCAGCCGTGCAGCTCGGTGCCTTCGTAGGCGAGGGTCAGCCGGACCGAGCGGGCCGCGGTCAGCGGATCAGCAGCTCCGCGATCTGGATGCCGTTGAGCGCGGCGCCCTTGCGGAGCTGATCGCCCACCACCCAGAAGTTGAGCCCGTTCGGCAGGGAGAGGTCCTCGCGGACGCGTCCCACGTAGCAGTCGTCCTGGCCCTCCACCAGCACCGGCATTGGATAGCGGTTCTCGGCGGGCTCGTCCCAGAGCTTGAGGCCGGGGAAGCCCGCGAAGGCCTCGCGCGCCCGCTCGCGGCCGACCTTGCGCTCGGTCTCCGCGTTGACCGCCACCGAGTGGGCGGTGAAGACCGGCACCCGGACCGTGGTGGGCGAGACCGGCAGGTCGGGCAGCTCGAGGATCTTGCGCACCTCGTTGACCAGCTTCATCTCCTCGCCGGTGTAGCCGTCGTCCCCGAACTTGTCGACGTGGGGGATCACGTTGAAGGCGATCTGGTGCTGGAAGAAGCGCGGGACCATGGCCTCGCCGCGCGCCCACGCGAGCGTCTGGCTCCGCAGCTCCTCCACCCCGTTGACCCCCGCGCCGGAGACCGCCTGGTAGCTGGTCGCCACCACCCGGCGCAGCCGGCCCGCGTCGTGCAGCGGCTTGAGCGGCATCACGGTGACGATCGTGGTGCAGTTCGGGCACGCGAGGATGCCCCGGTGCCCCTTGACCGCGTGGGGGTTGATCTCCGGCACCACCAGCGGCACCTCGGGATCCATGCGGAAGGCGCTGGACTTGTCGATCACGATCGCCCCCGCCTTCACCGCGAGCGGGGCGAGCTCTCTCGACTGGGCCGAGCCCGCCGAGAAGAGGGCGAGCTCCACCCCCTTGAACGAGTCCGGTCCCGCCGCGTCCACCCGGATCGCCTCGCCCTTGAAGGTGACGGTCTTGCCCGCGGATCGGGCCGAGGCGAACGCGCGCAGGGCCCGGACCGGGAACTTGCGCTCCTCGAGGATCTTGAGCGTGGTCTGCCCGACCGCACCGGTCACGCCGACGACCGCCACCACCATCCCTGACGCCATGGCTCCGCTCTCCTGTCTCTCGACCGGGACTAGTACGACTTCTCGACTTCCGAGGCGATCAGATCGCCCATCTCGCTCGTGCCCACCAGCTTCGTGCCCGCGGAATGGATGTCCCGCGTGCGGTGGCCCCGCTCGAGCACGCGCAGCACCGCCGCGTCGATCCGGTCCGCGTCGGCCCCGCGATCGAGCGAGTAGCGGAGCAGCATCCCGGCGGAGAGGATGGCCGCGATCGGGTTGGCGATCCCCTGGCCCGCGATGTCGGGCGCGGTGCCGTGCACCGGCTCGTAGAGCCCCTTCTTGCCGCCGGTCCCGCCGAGGCTGGCCGAGGGAAGCATGCCCATCGAGCCGGCGAGGATCGCGGCCTCGTCCGACAGGATGTCGCCGAAGGTGTTCTCGGTGACGATGGTGTCGAAGTGGGTCGGCTTGTGGACGAGGGCCATCGCGCAGTTGTCGACCAGCACGTGCTCGAGCGCCACCTGCGGGTAGTCCTTGGCCACCCGGGTCACGACCTCGCGCCACAGCTGCGAGACCACCAGCACGTTGGCCTTGTCGACCGAGGCGAGCCGCTTGCGCCGCTTCATCGCCACGTCGAAGGCGGCGCGGGCCACCCGCTCGATCTCGCGCGAGGTGTAGGCCATGGTGTTCACCGCCCGCGCGCCGCCGTCCGCGAAGTCCTCGCGGCCGCGCGGCTCGCCGAAGTAGAGGCCGCCGGTCAGCTCGCGGATGACCATCAGGTCGGTTCCCTCCACCACCGAGCGCTTGAGCGGCGAGGCGTCCACCAGCATCGGGAAGCACGTCGCGGGGCGGAGGTTGGCGAAGAGGTCGAGCTCCTTGCGGATGGCGAGGAGCCCGCGCTCGGGCCGCTGCTCCTGGGGCAGGTTGTCCCACTTGGGCCCGCCCACCGAGCCGAACAGGATCGCGTGCGCGGCCTGACAGAGGGCCAGGCTGGCCGGCGGCAGGGGCCGGCCGGTGGCGTCGATGGCCGAGCCGCCCACCAGCGCGGTCTCGAACTCGAATCCGATCCCGGTGGCCTTGGCGACCACCTGGAGCACGCGCTGCGCCTGGGGAGTGACCTCCTGCCCGATGCCGTCGCCCGGCAGTACCGCGATCTTGTACGTGGCCATGACGGGCCCTAGGGGCCGACCTCCTGGACGTCGCGCCCCTTGGAGGGGTGCACGAGCCGGTTCACCGCGTTGAGATACGCCCGCGCGCTCGCCTCGATCACGTCGGTCGAGGTGCCCTTGCCGAAGACGAGGGTGCCGTCGAAGTCGACCTTGACCGAGACCTCGCCCAGCGCGTCCTTACCGGACGTGACCGCGCGCAGCTGGTCCCGCAGGGTGGTGTCGAAGATGAGCATGCGATCCACGTCAGACCCTCCGCTCCCGGTCGTGGGCCTCGCCGTGCTCGGCCGCGGCCACCGCGTCCCAGCGGCGCGCCCAGAGCGG
>DASZJM010000320.1:0-1544 GCA_035948165.1 Candidatus Methylomirabilota bacterium | reverse complement strand
CAAGCTCGGCTGGATCGACATGATGATGGACGACGTGGAGGAGTACTGGCGCCGCGTCTTCGCCTTCTCGCCGTTCACGGTCTGGTTCAACCTGACCGGCCAGCCCGCCATGATGCTCCCCATCGGCCAGTCCACGAGCGGCCTGCCCGTCGCGGTCCAACTGGTCGCGCGCTTCGGCGACGAGTCCACTCTCTTCCGCCTCGGTAGCCAGCTCGAGGCCGCCCGCCCCTGGTTCGCCCGCAAGCCCGCCCTCGCCTCTTAGCAAGAACAGTCGTTCACTCCAACCTCCGCTGCTGGCCGGGGTCCCTCATGAGCGACCTCGCGCGAGACCGGCCGGGTGGCGGCGGGGGCGGCTCCCGGGTGGCCGCGGAGTGGGTCCCCCGAGTCCGGTGCGCCGCTCGAAGAGCGGCGAGTCCGGCGAGTGGGTGACGGAGACGGCCAGCCGGGAGCCGCCCCCGCCGACAGGACCCGGCCGCCTCGAGCGAGATCGCTCATGAGGGACCCCGGCCAGCTCGCGACGGGCCAGCGCGCGGAACCGACTAGCGCGGTAGCGCCTGGAGGAGCGGGTCGAGGTTTTTGGGGTCGGGCTTGAGGGTGCCGACGCCGTGGCTGCGTACGGTGGCGACCACCGCGTCGTTGACCGGGGTGGGCACGCCGAGGCGGCGGCCCTGCTGGGCGACGTAGCCGTTGAGGTAGTCGATCTCGGTGCGGCGGCCCTTCATCACGTCTTGGAGCATGGAGGGGCGGCCGCCGGTGAGGAACTTGACGCTCGCGCCCATGTCGGTCTCCACCGCCTCGAGCCCCTTGCCCTGGGCGGCGTCCACGAATCGTTGGGCCTCGATGCCGTAGATCGGCTCCACCTCGTAGCCGGCGGCACGCCCGACCTTGATCACCTCGGCGCACACGTGGATGGCGATGCGCCGGGGCACCGGCGCGGTGCGCACCTCGGCCGAGCCGAGGCCGCTGAGCCCGGCGAGCGGGTTGGCCATGCAGTTCACGGCCAGCTTCGACCACCGCTCGCCCCACAGGTTGGTGGTGACCTTCGTGCCGGCCACGTCGTTCATGACCTTCGCGAGCGCCTGGGCCCGGGGGGTGTCGCGGCCGTCGTGCTCGCCGATCTTGAAGCCGACCGAGCCGGAGTCGGTGCGCATCGCGTGGCCGGGCTCGTACATCCCGGCCCCGATGGTGATCACGCAGCCGAGGCAGCGGTCCTTGCCCACCACGGACGCCACCCGCTCGTCGTTGATCCCGTTCTGGAAGTCGACCACCACCCCGCCGGGCGTGGCGAGATGGGTGAGCGCCATCTGGGCGGCCCACTCGGTGTCGTAGGACTTCACCGCCACGAAGATCGCCTCGAAGGGCGTCGACACGCCCTGCAGCTCGTGGATGTGGAGCGCCTTCACCGGGATGGTGTGATCGCCGCAGGTGCCGGAGAGCTTGAGGCCCCGGCGCTTCATGGTCTCGATGTGCTCGGGCCACTGGTCCACCAGCGTCACGTCGTGCCCCGCCTTGGTGAGCAGCCCGCCGACCACGCACCCGATCGC
>DASZJM010000319.1:0-1666 GCA_035948165.1 Candidatus Methylomirabilota bacterium | reverse complement strand
GGCGGCCCGGCCTACGTCCCGTTCGCCGCGGTCCTGCTGTGGTGGATCCGCAAGGAGCCGGTCGAGCGCTACCGGGCGATCTCGTGGATCGCCCCGCTGCTCTTCGTTCCCCCGTTCCTGCTCTACCTGTTCGTCACGCGGTGGTGGACGGGGAGCACCGCGCCCCTGCTCGACACCCTCATCTTCTACGGCCTCGTGGTGCTGCTGGTCGGCTACGGCTACGTCGTGCTCATCCACGCTGGACGGCGCGCGCTCGATCGGTGGGGAGCGATCGAGACGACGGGCGCGGGCGTCCGATGATGAGGTGCGGCCCATGAACCTGGCGGCGAACGCGATGGTGGCCCTGGTGGCGCTGCTCCATTGCTACTTCCTGGTGCTCGAGATGTTTCTCTGGGACACGCCCCGGGGCTGGCGCACCTTCGGCCTCACCCCGGAGTTCGCGGCCGCCTCGCGGGTGCTCGCGGCGAACCAGGGGCTCTACAACGGGTTCCTGGCCGCGGGCCTCGCGTGGGGCCTCGCGCTCGGCGCGAACGGCCTCGGTGTGAAGGTCTTCTTCCTCGCGTGCGTGGTGGTGGCGGGCCTCTTCGGCGGGCTGACCTCGAGCCACAAGATCCTGTGGGTGCAGGCGCTGCCCGGCGCGGTGGCGCTCGCGCTGGTGCTCCTGTCCCGCGGCCGGTGAGGCGCGGGCCGGCTCGCGACCCGCGTGCGCGCTGAGCGCCTGCTCGAGGCGGTGCGCGCCCTCGCCCCGCTGATCGAGGCGGAGCGCGCGCGTCTCGACCGCGACCGGATGCTCCCTCCGCGCCTGGTGGACGCACTGGTCGACGCCGGGCTGTTCCGCCTCTGGACGCCGCGGCGCCTGGGCGGGTCGGAGCTCGACCCGGTCGCCGGCCTGCGGGTGATCGCGGAGGCGGCCGCCCTCGACGGCTCGGTGGGCTGGAACGTGATGGTCGCGGCCGCGCACGGGTTCCTGGCCGGGCGGCTCCCCGCGGCCGCCGCGCGCGCGGTGTTCGGCCACCGGCGCGCGGTGGTGGCGGGGCAGCTCGAGCCGGGTGGGATCGCCGAGGCGGTGAAGGGCGGCTACCGCGTGTCCGGCCGCTGGCCGTTCGCGAGCGGTTGCCGCCACGCCACCTGGCTGCTCGCCCACTGCGTCGTCCCGGCGCGCGGACGAGGAAGGGCCCGCGCGCGCCCGGCGACCCGGCTGGTCTGCGTGCCGGCGGCGCGCGCCCGCATCCACGACACCTGGCGCGTGAGCGGGCTCCGCGGGACCGGGAGCCACGACTACTCGCTGGAGGGTGTGTTCGTGCCCGCGGCGTACGCGATCGACGCCTTCGCAGACGAGCCGACCCGCCCGGAGCGACTCTACGCCTACCCGGTGATCCCGCTCGTCACCGGCGCGGTGGGCGCGGTGCCGATCGGCATCGCGCGCGGCGCGATCGAGGCGCTGATCCGGCTCGCCCGGACCCGCAAGCGGAGCGGGCGGCTGCTCGCGGAGGACGCGACGGTGCAGGGCGGACTCGCGCACGCGGAGATCCTCGCCCGCGCGGCGGAGCGCCTGCTCTTCGAGGCGGTCGATGAGATGTGGGAGACGGTGAAGCGCGGCAAGCCGGCCACGCTCGAGCAGCGCGCGCACGTGCGCATGGGCTGCGTGAACGCGGGCGTGAGCGCG
>DASZJM010000318.1:0-2241 GCA_035948165.1 Candidatus Methylomirabilota bacterium | reverse complement strand
CCGTCAACGCGCTCGCGTGGGGCGTGCGATCCACGTTCGCGCTCTTCTACGTCGCGATGCTCGGAGAGTTCGCGTGGGGTCGAGGCCCGACCGCGCTCGGGTACTCGCTGAGCTGGCTGGGCTTCGTGGTCTTCGCGCCGATCGCGGGATGGCTCTCCGACCGCTGGGGAACGCGGACGGTCGTGGCGGGCGGCGGCGTGATCCTCGGGGCGGCCCTCGCCCTCACCGGCCAGGTGACCTCCCTCACGCAGTACTACCTGTGCTTCGGGATTCTCGGCGCGGCGGGCATCGCCGGCATGCTCATTCCATCCACGACGATCGTGACGCGGTGGTTCGTGCGATCGCGTGGTACCGCGATGGGAGTCCTGAGCGCCGGCGGCCCCGCGAGCGCGGTGGTCTTCTACCCGCTGAACGCGGCGCTCATCGCGATGCTCGGCTGGCGCACGGCGCTGGTCGTGTTCGGATGCCTCATCGCGGCCGCAACCGTCGCGCTCGTTCTGCTGTACCGTGAGCCGCCGGCCCCGGCGGATCGCGCAGGTGCGGACGCCGGCATCGGGCCCACCCCGCCCCCGCGCGTCCCGGTCGAGGTGTGGACGCTTCGCCGCGCGCTGCGGAGCGTCCGGCTCTGGGCGGCTTTCACCATGACCGCGCTCGGGGTGATCGGCTTCCAGATCATGGCGACCCACCAGGTCGCTCACGCGGTGGACCGCGCGGTGCCGCGGGATACCGCGGTCTGGCTCTTCGCGGTCGCGGCGGCGTGCATGATGGCGGGCAACCTTCTCGGCGGCTGGCTCTCGGATCGGGTCGGGCGTGGGTGGGTCTTCGTGGTGGGCACGGTCGTCGCGATCCTCGGGATCGTGTGCTTCGCCCTGGTGCGGGGCCCCCAGGATTACGTCCTCCTTCTCCTGTATGCCCTGTCCGGAGTCGGCTTCGGCATGCGGATCGCGCAGCTCTCCACGATTCCCGCCGACGTCTTCGCCGGACCGCACCTGGGCGCGATCCTCGGCGTGGTCCAGTCGGGGGGCGGCCTGGGCGGCGCCATCGGCCCCTTTCTCGCGGGCTGGCTCTTCGACGCGACCGGAAGCTATCGGCTGGCGTTCCTGGCGGCCTGCGTCGCGGTCGCGGGCTCGGCCATAGCCGCGTGGCTCGCGGCGCGGCCCCCGGCCGACCGGTTGTGATATGCGGGCCGAAATGCTACATGAAGAGGTCATGATCCGGGCCGGCGGGGCGGCGGGATAAGAATGCGGGCGATCGCGATCCAGGCCCACGGCGGCCTGGACCAGATCAAGCTGCACACGGACTGGCCGGAGCCCACCGCCGGGCCGGGGCAAGCCGTGGTGGCGGTCAAGGCCTGCGGCCTCAACTATCTCGACATCTTCGTGCTCCACGGCATGCCCGGGCTGCCGGTGGAGATGCCGCGCATCCCCGGGGGCGACATCGCCGGGGTCGTCCACTCGGTGGGGGCCGGCGTCTCGCGCGACTGGATCGGCAAGCGGGTGCTGGTGGACCCGCACATCAAGCACGGGGGCGCGCTGGGCGAGCACGGCAACGGCGGCCTCTGCGAGCGCATCACGGTGGACGCCGACAACCTGATCGCCATGCCCGACGCGGTCACCTTCGAGCAGGCCGCGTCGCTCCCCATCGCCTACGGCACCGCGTACCGCATGATGATCACGCGTGGCCAGCTCAAGGCCGGCGAGCTGGTGCTGATCCTGGGCGCCAGCGGCGGCGTCGGCACCGGCTGCGTGCAGATCGCCAAGAACCTCAAGGCGCGCGTCATCGCCTGCGCCTCCTCGGCGGAAAAGCTGCGGCGGCTGCAGGAGCTGGGCGCCGACCACGTGATCGACTACACCAAGGAGGACTTCTCGCGGCGCGCGTGGGAGATCTCCGGCAAGCAGGGCGTGGATGTGCTCGTGAACTACACGGGCGGCGACACCTGGGTGCCGAGCCTCCGCACGCTGGCCCGGCACGGCCGCCTGCTCACCTGCGGGGCCACCGCCGGTTTCGACCCGAAGACCGACATCCGCTACATCTGGCGCCGCGAGGTGAACATCATCGGCGCCAACGGCTGGACACGGCAGGACCTGGAGGCGCTGCTGGTCGGGGTGGAGCGCGGCAGCATCAAGCCGATCATCGACCGCGTCTTCCCGCTCGCCGAGTCCCGCGAGGCCATGCGCGTGATGGAAGACCGCGAGGTCTTCGGCAAGATCATCATCACCCCATGACCAACGTCGGCTCCAT
>DASZJM010000317.1:0-4079 GCA_035948165.1 Candidatus Methylomirabilota bacterium | reverse complement strand
CGGGTACCGCTCGAACTCCCCGCGCTCCTCGGCGCTTCCGTCGCACGCGTATTTCTTCGAGCCGGGGGCCTCGACGTAGAAGAAGAAGCCGGGGTGGGGCTTCTTCAGGTACTCGGCGAGGCGCTCCTGGCAATCGCCGCGGAGAGAGATCCCGCTCACCACCTGACCGAAAGCCGGTGACCCCGTCGCGAGGGAGAGCGCACCCATCAGCAGAATCCAGCGCCTCATGGGCTCTTGGTCTCGCCCACCTTGAAGATGCGCGCCCCCACCGCCTCCTCGACGCGCGCGTCGCGCACCCGGAAGAAACTGACCCCGTAGCTCCGGTCCACCTGGTGGCCGGCCTCGAACACGCCGCGGACCCGGTAGACCCGGACCGGGTCGTAGCGGAGGGAGACTCCCCGCGCGGTGTACACGTAGACCGTCTCGTCCTGCCCGCTCGGTAGCTCGCAGCAGTAGTTCCCGGTGCCCGAGACGCGGCTCAGCAGGAAGAACGACAGGTCGGGCGGGCCCGCGGGGATGATGAACCCCTGGATCTCGATCTCCCGCCCGTTGTAGGCCTTGATCCCCTGGGTCACGCCGAGGTTCGCCCGCATCGAGTCCGCGAGCTGGGCGAAGGTGAGACGCGGGATCTCCTCGCCCCTGGCCGGCGGTCCGATCGAGAGGCCGGCCAGCGCCATCAGGAGCGCGAGCGCCGTCGCGGTCGCGCGCATCCGGTCAGAGGGGCGCAAGGTTCTCGGCGACCTCCGTGCGATAGGCGAGCACCGCCGGCAGCAGGCCGGCCAGCGCCCCCAGCGCGACCACCGCCCCGAAGGTCACCGGCTGGAGCGCGCTGAAGGCGAGCCCTTGCGTGACCGGCCCACCCCGCGCCGCGAGCAGGGAGCCGCCGAGAGCCGCGACCCCGTGGCCGCCCAAGATTCCGGCGAGCCCGCCGAGCGCCGCGATGGCGCAGGACTCCAGCAGGACGATGCCGAGCACCGTCGCCCGGCGGGCGCCCAGCGCGCGCATCGTGGCGATCTCCCGCCGGCGCTCGAGGGTGGCGTTGTACATGGTCACGAACAGGTAGAGCCCGACCACGACGGCCACGACCACGAGCACCACGGCGAGCACGTCCTCCACGAGGCCGAGCAGGTTGAAGACGTTGAGCAGGATCGCACTGGGAAGGGCCGCCTGCAGGTCGGGCCCGACGTTCCACCCGCGATGCAGCGCGGGCAGGTCGGAGAGCCGCTTCGGCCGCACCAGCACCGCGGTGAGGGGCTTGATCATCGCTTTCCGCGAGATCTCGTTCATCTCCCAGTAGCTCGCGAGCGAGATGAAGATGGCGCGATCGTCGGCGGTCCCGGCGGGCCGGAGCACGCCGACCACCCGGAGCGGGTACGCGGCCATCTCCTCGCCTTCGTAGAAGCGGTCCTCCGGCTTGAGGCCCGTCCGCCGGGCGGCGTCGGCCCCGAGCACCGCCTCGTAGTCCGGCCGCTCGGGCGCTTCGTTCCGGAAGAGCCGCCCCGTCAACAGCGCCGGTACGTGCCGCCGCCAGGAGAAGGGAGCGAAGTACGCCTCGGTGGTGGCCACGTAGCGGAACCCCTGGTACGCGTCACCCATGGCCACCGGCACCGCGACCTCGACGCGCGGGTCGCTCCGCAGGTTCTCGTAGGTACTGAGGGGGATGTTCGGCGTCGGCGCGTCCATGCGAAAGATCACGTTCAGCACGAGCTGGGTCGGGCTACCCTTGGCGCCGACGATCAGGTTGTAGTCCGTCGCCCCCGCGATAAACGCCTCCTTGATGCCGCGGGTCAGCAGCACGCTCGCGATGACCAGGCTCACCCCCAGGGCGACCGAGACCACGGTCAGGACGCTGGTGACGAAGCGTCCCTGGAGATACCGCCACACGACGGTGACCGGCGTCACCCGGCCGCCTCCGCCCGCGCGTTGATCGTCGTCATGTCGAGAAGCCGATCGCCCGCGGCGAGGACCGCCTCGTCGTGCGAGACGACGAGCAGAGTCTTGGCCGCCTCGCGGCAGACCGCGAGGAGAACCGCGAGGACCTCGCGCGCGGTCGCCGCGTCCAGGCTGGCGCAGGGCTCGTCGGCGAGGATCAACGGAGGGTCGTTCGCCAGCGCCCGCGCGATCGCCACCCGCTGCTGCTCCCCCCGCGAGAGCTGTCCCGGCTTGTGGCCGAGGCGCGCGCCGAGCCCGAGGCGGGTGAGGATCGCGCGGGCCCGGGGGCGCTGCTCCCGCCGCGGGATCGCGCGCGCGAACATCATCGCGAGCACGACGTTCTCGAGCGCGCTGAAGGCGGGCAGGAGATTGAAGCTCTGGAAGACGTAGCCGATCCGCTCCGCCCGGAACCGGTCACGCCGCGCCTCGGGCAGCGCGGTGATCTCGGTGCCGTGGATGACGATCGTGCCGTCGGTGGGCGCCGACACCCCCGCGATCAGGTTGAGCAGCGTGGTCTTGCCCGAGCCGCTGCGGCCCCTGATCACCGTGCACCCCGCGGCCGGCAGCTCCAGGTGCTCGACGTCGAGCACCTGGAGCGCGCCGCCGTCCGCGAGGGGGAACGACTTCGTCACCCCGCGCAGGCTCAGGACCGGCCCCGCCGGGGTCATGACCTCTCGCTACCGGATGGCGATGGGATTCACCGGCACCCCGATCCCGCCTCGCAGCAGGAGCGGCGCGACGACGAAGAGGAACTCGTAGGCCTGGTCCTTGGCCAGCTCGTCCAGGTTCATGATCTCGAGGATGTAGGCGCCGCGGTTCCAGATGAAGTCGACGTGCAGGGGGAGCCCCTGGAACCCGCCGAACGCCTTCCGCGAGTAGCCCGCCTGGAGCGGAAAGTTCCACTCGACCGCGGCGGTGTCCGCCCCGATCGCCACGATCTCCATGTCGTTCAGGAAGCGGAGCGTGTCGGGCCCGACGCCCGGCTCCGGCTGCAGGTACTTGGCGTGCGACAGGTCCACCCGTCCGTCCGGCCCCGGCTCGTCCCACATCTTCCGCCATCCGGTGCGGATCAGCAGGACGTCGCCCTTCCGGATCTCCACCCCCTGCGCCTTCGCGGTGTTCTGCAGGTCCGCGGTGGTGATCCAGTAGTTGACCGGCAGCGGGTCGGTGCCCTTGTACTTCGCCACGTCGAGGAGGACGCCGCGGCCCACGATGAACTTCACGCTCGCCGCGTCGCCGTGCACGGTGCCCACCGGCTTGGGCGGCGGCATGTTGTTGAACAGGGAGTTCTCGCGGTAGATGTGCGCGAACGTGTCGAGGTGCGTGCCCACGTGGTTGTGCATGATCGTGAAGCTGGCCGCGCCCTGGTTGCGCTTGGGATCGAACTGCCCGGGCTGGGTCACCCGATCGTAGCCGTCGTTCTCGTTGATGATCTGCACCCCGAACCGGCTGGGGGTGATCGCGCGCGGGAGATCGCTGTGCATCTCCTCGCCGAGCGCGTACACCTTGCCCTGCTTGACCAGGCCGGCCGCCTTCACGATCAGGTCGGGGGTGAGGAAGTTGAGCATCCCGCGCTTGTCCTGCTCGCCCCAACGGCCCCAGTTGCCGCGCGGGCCCCACTTGCCGGGGACCGTCCAGGGGGCCGGCTCGTTGGCCAGCTGGTCGTCCTGCGAGTACGACGGCGCCTGCTGGGCGCGCGCGACGACCGGCGAGAGCAGGACAAGTAGCGCCAGGATCGTCGAGGCCGCCCGTGGCAGTGTGAGGTGACGCATGGCTTGGCCCTCCGTGAACGCTGTGAACCGCGCGTTTGCCTTCGGGCGATCGAGCCGCGCCACGGAGGTGTTCCCGGGGCGACGACGGCCCGGTCCCATTGGGCACCCGCGCCGATAGTACTCGGGGCGCGGACCTCGTCAAGGCCCCCGGAGCCCGCGTCGGTGCTACCCTGACGAGCCATGCTCCAGGAGCTACTGCAGCGCTTCACGTATCTCGGCATCCTGGCCGCCCTCCTGCTCGGCAGCCTGGGCGTGCCGATCCCCGAGGAGATGCCGATCGTCGCCGCCGGCATCCTGAGCCACGAGGGGCTCGCCCGCTGGTGGCTCGCGCTGCCGGTCTGCGTGCTCGGGGTGCTGGCCGGCGACGTGGTGCTC
>DASZJM010000316.1:0-3290 GCA_035948165.1 Candidatus Methylomirabilota bacterium | reverse complement strand
CGCGCGAGCGCGGGACGCTCATACCATTTCGAGCGGCGATTTCCCAACATCCTCGCGAGGAACTTCGCGCCGGGGTTCACGGTGGACCTGGCCAGGAAAGACCTCGGGCTGGCGGTCGACATGGCGAAGACGCACGACGTGCCGGTCCCGGCGATGAGCTTGATCCACCAGCTCTACAATGCGAGCAGCGCCCTCGGGGACGGGCCGAACGACTTTGCCGCGATCGTCAAGGTGTTCGAGGGCTGGGCCAAGACGCAGGTGAGCTCCTGATCACCGGCATCACCTGCTCGGCGAAGCGCCGGAGCGACGCCATGGTGCGGGAGTGGTCGGGCCCGAAGGCGCCGTACAGGATGAACTGGTTGATCCCGAGCGCCTCGTAGGCGCGGACCTTCTCCACGCACGTCTCGGGCGAGCCCGCGACCAGGTTGGCGAGGAGCTGCTCGCGGCTGTACTCGTCGTCCACTGGCTCGGGCAGGGTATACCCCCCCTTGACGGTCGCCTGGTTGCGGAAGAGACGCGTGAAGATGCGATGGTTGACCTGGATGTCGCCCATCGCGTCGAGCGCGTCGCCGTCGGTCTTGCCCACGTAGGTCATGCGCGAGACCGCGAGCGTCGGCGGCCTGGTCACCCCGACCGCGGCCGCGATCTGGGCCACCTGCTCGTGGTGCTTCTGGATGCGCGAGAAGGGATCGCGCCAGGGCGTGGTCAGGAGGTTGTAGCCGCGGCGGAGCGCCCACGCGATGGTGTCGGGGGACCGGGCGGCGACCCAGATGGGCGGGTGGGGTTGCTGAAGCGGCTTGGGCACGGCGGTGGCGGGCCCGAAGGAGCAGGTGGTGCCCTCGTAGGAGAAGTCGTCCTGGGTGAGGAGGCCCTCCACGATCTCCATGCCCTCGCGGAGGCGGGCGGCGCCGATGGCCTCGGTGATACCGAAGCGGTCGAACTCGTACTCGAAGGCCCCGCGGCCGACGCCGATCTCGAGGCGGCCGTCGCAGAGGACGTCGGCCATGCCGATCTCGCCGGCCAGGCGCAGGGGGTTGTAGTAGGGGATGACCAGGATCGCGGCCCCGACCCGGATGCGCCGCGTGGCGGCGGCCGCCTTCACCATCCACATCAGCGGCGACGGCGACGAGATGTACTGCACCAGGTGGTGCTCGGGGAACCACGCGGTGGTGAAGCCCGCCTCGTCGGCGAACCTGACCATATCGAGCGCCTGGTCGTACAGCTCCTTGGTGCCGACGGACGCGTCGAAGCGGTGACACGGGACGAAGAGACCGAAATCCACGATCAGCGCTCCTCGGAGCCGGTCGGCGCGGTGACGCTCATGCCTCCGACCACTGGTCACGCAGCTTCAGGACATCGCGCGTTCTCGAGCAGGTGTCGACCGCGGTGGCGGCGTACACGCGCGCGACCTTGAGCATGTCGGCGATGCTCACCGCCTCGCCCCCGATTCCGAGCTCGTGGCCGCCGTCCGCGCCCCGGTACCGAACGCCACCCGGACCGAAGACGACGGCCTCCATCGCCTGCTCGCGCATGATGCAGGTGTCGTCGCTGTAGCTGGCGAGCGGATGCGTGCAGCGCTCGTACGGGCCGATGAGCGACTCGTAGTGGCGCCGACAGGATCCGTAGACGTACGAATCGGCCGGGGTGGTGTTGGAGGCCTTCGAGAGGAACACCTCCATCTCCACCTGCAGGTCCGGCTGGCCGGCCTGCTGCTCGTCCAGGAAGCTCCGCAGTTCGCGCTCCGCGCCCAGGACGGTGTGGCCCAGCGGCATGCGGAAGTCGATGTAGGCGCAGCAGACCGCCGGGGAGGCCCACGGCTTGTAGGGCCATCCGGCCTCGATGGCGCCGATCGAGAAGCCGGGCGTGTAGACGGAATCCTCCTGGATCCGGGTGTGGCGGGCGAGCCGGGCGCCGAACTCGCGCTCGAGGGCGGCCAGCACGTCGAACATCTTCGCCATCGCGGTTCGGCCCTTGTCGGAGAAGCAGGCGCGCACCATGTCTCCGCGGGTCGTCAGCTTGATGAACAGCAGACCGAGGCGGCTTCGCAGCACGCCCATGTGGGACGGCTCCGGCACCAGCGCGTAGTCGGTGAGGTTCCCCCGGCTCAGCAGGTGTCGGGTGCCGACCCCGCCGCCGTTGTAGGCCTCGCCCGAATAGGTCCGGAGGAGCCCCTTGACCGGGGCCTTCTCGATCTCCCCGGCCACCGCGGCGACCACGAGGTCGCCCCGCAGGGGAACCCCAGCCGCCTTGACCGCGAGCGCCGCGCTGACCATGGCGGCCACGCCGCCCTTCATGTTGTAGGCGCCGCAGCCGAGCACGTGACCGTCCCGCACGAAGCCCTTCGCGCGCGAGGCCGGTCCTTGCGGCCCGGTCATCGGATAGTCCTCTTCCTCGATCCCGGTGATGGACGTGTCGAGGTGGCCGTTGAACATGAGGCGAGGGCCGTCTCCCTCGCCACGCAGGATGCCCACCGCGTTGGCGCGGTTGGGTCCCACCTCCTGCAATGTCACCTCGAGGCCGCCCGCGGCCATGTGCTCGGCGAGGAAGCTGGCGACCGCCCGCTCCGAACCGGTCGGGCTCGGGATGCTGACGAGGTCGACGGCTAGCTGGGTGACGGCGGCCTGATCGATTCGGGCGAGGGCGCGGTCGATGGCGGCATCGATGTTGAGCGACATGTTCGGATCCTCGTGGTTGGGGTGCGGGTGAGGGCGGCGATCGCGTCGCCACCCTGATGTCCTCCACTAGTATTTCGGTAGTATACAAGTTCGGAATCCGGAGAAGCGGAATTTGGCGGGGCCGTGGGAAAGGGGCCGGCCCTCCGCGGGCGGGGGTGTCGCCGAGGCCGCGGCGAGCTGATCGCCGCGGCCTCGGCCCTCGTGGCTTCGTCCGCTACATTCGCTGCGCGCGCAGGCTCACTTGGCGCCCCTCGGCTCGATGAGGTCGAAGGACGTCACCGCCACTCGGTAGGAGGGGCTGCGCGGCACGCGGACGTCGAAAAAGGCGCGTCCGTACCCCGGCACCGAGCCCTCGACCGGGCGGACGACGTCCGCGACATTCTGGCCCCTCGCGTCCAGCCCCGTGATCCGCAGCTCGACGCTCACCGCGGCGTTCCCGGCGTCGTTGTAGACGTACCCGCTGATATCCTCCTGTCCCTGCCGTCCCGGCGTGGCCTTCCACTCGACGTGGAACCATCGGCTGCCCAGGGACGCACTCGCGTCGTTCAAGGTCTTCGTCATCGGCGCGGTCTCGTCCCAGTCGGCCCTCGCCATGGTCTGGTCGAGCGCGATCAC